>NZ_QHHW01000026.1:0-223671 GCF_003947325.1 Amycolatopsis sp. WAC 01375 | reverse complement strand
TCACCCAAACCCACTGCGACGCCATCGCCCTACGCCTCAACACCCGACCACGCCCTACCCTCGACCTCCTCACACCAGCACAAGCACTCGACAAAGCACTACTTGCAACAACCAGTTGAAACCGCCGCCCTTCACGACATCCCCACGACCGCGAAAGCTCACGTGAGCGCCTCTGACCGGAGTCCTTCACGGACCGGCCTGGCATCAACCGCAGCCGGAACCACGTAGGTACCTAAGACACCCTTGGCTCTAACGACACTTGCCACTCGCGACCCCCCATTGAGAACCGCGCATCTAGCCATCAATCAGACATTTCACCGCTCGAAAGTGTCCCTTGTGGACGCTCGGGGCTTGACGCGTGCCTCGAGTAGCTCGCGACCTTCAGGGTGGGCAAGGAGGCCTTCACGGACAGGCGTACGGGACCCGGTCAGACCCAGCCGATCCGCTCGTAGAACGGCGTGATCCACGCTCGGAACCGCTCCCCGTGGACCTCCTGGGCGGCGGCCACGATGGCGTCCGGGTCTTCGGCCGGTGTCAGGCCCCGATCCTGGAGCCACTTGACGAACTCTTCGTGCGAGCCGCTGTGGTCGTCGTCTTCCTCGCGGAAGTAGTCGGCCGAGTCGTGGTCGACCATGACCTCACCGTCGTAGCCCAGCAGCCGCAGGAAATCCCGGAAGTCGCGGGCGACGACCTGCTCGCCGCCCTCGTCGCCGAAGACCACGACGGGCGAGAGGGCGAGATCCGTCTCGTCGCCGGTTCGCCAGATCGCGTATGTCGAGCCGCTCCCGTTCGCCTGGGCGAAGGGAATCACGCGCGACAGGAACTCCGGGTCGTCCAGCTCCTTGGGGAAACGGTCCTTGTCGTCGTAGTCGTACAGCTCGAAGCCATCGGCGATGAAGTCGCCGGCCGAGTCGTAGAGGTCCTTCAGCTCGTTCAGGACGGGGATCGGTGAGTACACGCCAGGCAGCATAAGCGAGACAGAAGTCCGTGAAGGCCTCCTTGAGGGATCTGGATCCCTCAAGGAGGCGAACTCACGTGATTGGGGACGGAACTCGCGTGATTGGGGACGGAACTCGCGTGATTGGAGGCGGAACTCAGGTCGAGCGGCCAAGGAAGGCGAGGAACCGGGCCTGGGCGTCGGCGTCCGCGGGTGGTTTCAGCCGGGGGCCGAAGGTGCCCGGCGTGCGGCTGATGATCAGCCGGGCGAGCGAGAACGACGGCGCGATGAGGTCGGGTTCCATGCGCACGTCCACGCCGAGGGCGGAGCCGATGTCCCAGGTGTGGACCAGGGTGTCGAAGGTCAGCAAGGCCAGGTAGTCGGTGACCGTCGCATCGGGACGGTTGGCCACGTACCACGCCGGGGCCGGCCGGTCGAGTATCTCGCCGGTGACGACGGCGTCGGTCGCGGAGCGTGTCGCGCGCCATGCGGCGAGCGGGTCGTCACCGGCCAGTTCGCCGGGCTTCTCGGAGCCCGCGGGCCCGTTCTCCACCGCGAATTCCTGGCCGCCCGCGTGCTGCCGCAGCACCTCCAGACCCCAGATGACGTGACCTGTCACGTCTCGCACCGTCCAGTGTTCGCACGCCGACGCCGTGTGCCACCGGTCTTCCGGCACGGCCGCGAGCACGGCGTCGAAGGCGTCTTGTGTCCGCCGGTAGCGGTCCGCGATCTCGTTCATGGGCACCTCATTTCAGCGTCGCGTCGATGGCGGCCATCAGCTGTTCGGGTCCCGGCACCAAGGCCTTGTCGAGCGCGAGGGCGTACGGGATGACGGTGCCGTCCGGGCGGCACACCCGCCTCGGCGGTGCCACCAGGTCGAACTCCTCGGCCGCCGTCGCGACGATCTCCGCCCCGAGCCCGCACATGCGGTTCGAGTCGTCGATCACGACCAGGCGCCCGGTCTTGTCGACCGATTTGCGGAGGCATTCCCAATCGAAGGGGTACACCGTCCGTGGGTCGATGATCTCGATTTCGGCCCGGCCGCCGAGGCTCTCGGCGACCTCGATCGCCGTACCGACGTGCTGGCCGACCGCCACCACCGTCAGGTCGCCACCCTCCCGGACGACGTTCGCCTCGCCCAGCGGGACGATGTCCTCTTCGCCCGCGTAGACCACATCCGTCGCCCCCAGCAACGACGACGGGGCGAACACGGCGACCGGGTCGGGATCCTGGATCGCCGACCGCAGCAGCCCGTACGCGTCCGCGGGCAGGCCGGGGACGACCGTTTTGATCCCCGCGTGGGCGAGCAGGCTGTACGGGTTGTCCGAATGCTGGCCCGCCCAGCCGAACCGCGAACCCGAACCGGACACCAGGTAGGTGACGGGGATCTGCACCTGCCCGCCGGTCATCAGGGAGAACTTGTGGGCCTGGTTCACGATCTGCTCGAACACCAGGTAGATCAGCGAGGAGATCTGGAATTCGATCACGGGCTTCTTGCCCGCCATCGCCGCGCCGGTCCCGAAACTGGTGAAAGCCTGTTCGGACAAGGGCGTGTCCAGCACTCGCTCCGGGCCGAACCGGGGCAGCAGCCCCGACGTGACCCCGCTCGCGCCGACGCCGACGTCCTCGCCGAGCAGGAACACGTCTTCGTCGGCCGCCATCTCGGCGTGCAGGGCGAGGTTCATCGCGTGCATGTAGCCGAAGTTCGACGGGGAAGGCAGCTCGCTCACAGGATCACCCCGGGCCGGACGGCGGTCGTTCCCGCGTACAGGTACATCAATGCGTCCTTCGGATCGGGCGACGGGGCGTTCCTCGCGAACTCGACCGCCTCGTCGATTTTGTTCTTCACAGCGGCGTCGATCTCGGCGACGACGTCATCGCCCAGCAGGCTTCCCAGCAGAGGAATCGGATCCCGCTCGCGCCACCGGGCCACTTCCTCGGGATCGCGGAACTCGACGCCCAAGAGTTCGAGCACGGAGTGATGCCCGAAGAACCGGTACGTCTGGCATTCCAGGAACGCCGGGCCACGGCCCGCGCGACACCCTTCGACCAGTTCCGCCGCGGCCTCCTCCACCGCCTCGACGTCCATGCCGTCGACCGTGCGCGCGACCATCCCGAAGCCTTCCGCGCGCCGTGCCGCGCCGCCCGCGAGCCCCGATTCGAGTTTGAGGCTCGTCGCGTACATGTTGTTCTCGCAGACGAACAGCACCGGCAGCGACCAGATCGCGGCCAGGTTGAAGGCTTCCAGCAGGACACCTTGGCTCATCGCCCCGTCGCCGAAGAAGCTGACGACGACCTCCGCGTTCCCGCGGGACTTGGCGGCCCAGGCGGCGCCGGAGGCGATCGCCCCGCCGGCACCGACGATCCCGTTGGCGCCCAGGATGCCCAGCTTCATGTCCGCGGCGTGCATCGACCCGCCGCGGCCCTTGTTGAAGCCTTCGAGGGTGCCGAGGAGTTCGGCGAGCAGACGGCGCGGATCGGCGCCCTTCGCCAGCACGTGCCCGTGTCCCCGGTGCGTGCTGGTGATGAAGTCCCGGTCGGTCAGGTTCGCGCAGATGCCCACGGCGACCGCTTCCTGCCCGATGTACGGGTGGATGCCGCCGTCGATCTCACCGGCGATGGCCATCGCCAGGCAGCGCTCTTCGAACTCCCGGATCTGTTTCATGGACCGGTACAGGGCCATCCGGTTTTCACTGGTCATTTTCGCGACAGCCCTTCTGCGGAAGTCGAGACGAGCATTCGGTCGACGTAACGAAGCAGCGCGTCGTCGTCGGGACTCGGCACGACGATCGGTTCGAACTCACTGCTCGGCCGTCCGGTGGGAGAAGCGGATCCGAAAAGCAACCTCAGGATGGCGTGCTCCTCGGGGGAATGGGCTTCGAGCGACGAAAGCCAGTCCGGCACCGGCCGGACGCCGATCTCCGTGCCGGTGCTCCGCAGGAGTTCGACCAGATGGGTGAGCCGCATCGGTCGTCGGCTCGCCAGCACGAACCGGCTGCCGTCCTGCTGCTGCTCCATGCCGAGCCGCGCGAGTGTGCCCGCCGTTTCGTCCACGGCGATCCACGGTTCCTCGATCTCGGTGTCGGGTGCGCAGCCGAGTTCGAGGATGATCCGCAGCACCCGCAGCATGATGTCGCGTGTGTTGCCCTGTCCGGTGCGCGAGTCGCCGACGATCCGGGGCAGCCGGTAGATCGCCGCCGGCATCCCACGCTCGTGCGCGGTGGTGATCAGCTGCTCCGCATGCGACTTGGTCTCCGCGTAACCGCTGCGGGAACCGTTTTCCTCGCCGGCGGAGATGGTCGACACGAACTGAAGCCGCTTGAGCCGGGTGGTCGCCGCGAGCCGGATCAGTTCGCGGGTGCCGTCCACGTTGGCGCCTGCGAGCTGTTCGTAACTGGAGAGCGCGTCGACCCGTGCGCCGTTGTGGCAGATCAGGTCGATCTCACCGGCCAGCCGCGCGAAGGTCTCGGCGGTGAGCCCGAGTCCCGGCGCGGCGAGATCACCGGGGACGACGGTGATCCGCTCGTGGTCGACCTCGTCCCACAGGCCGTAGCGGTCCAGGTTCTCGCGCAGCCGATGCCATCCCGACGCTTCGTCGGCCGCGCGGACGAGACAGTGCACGCGCACGTTCTTCCGCGCCAGCAACTCGCGGACCAGGTACGCCCCGACGAAGCCGGTGGCCCCGGTGAGCAGGATCTCCGAAGTGCCGGACTCGCGTGGTGGCAGCTGGTCCGGGAGGACGCCGCGCAGGACGGCCGCGGGATCGAACGAGCGGGCATCGGTCCGCCGCTCACCGTTGATCTCTTCGGCCAGCTTCGCGATCGTGGGCCGCTCGAACAGCGTCCGCAACGGCAGGTCGATCCGGAGGGTTTCCCCGATCCGGACGGCGAGTTGCGCGGCCTTCAGCGAGTGCCCGCCGACGTCGAAGAAGCTTTCGTCCCTGCCGACGGTTTCGCGGCCGAGGACCTGCGCCCAGATCGCCGCCAGCTTCTCCTCGGTCGGGTTGCGCGGGGGAGCGGTGTCGTCCGCCCGGGTTTCGCCCTCGGGTTCCGGTAGCGCCCGGACATCCAGCTTTCCGTTGATGGTCAACGGGAGTTCGGGAAGCGACACGAACGTCGCGGGCACCATGTACTCCGGCAGCACGCTTCGCAGGCGAGTACGCAGAGCGGTGTCGTCGAGAACGTCCGGCACCTTGACATACGCGACGAGCCTCTTCTGCCCGGCGCCGTCTTCACGGGCGATGACAGCGGCCTGCGAAATGTCCTCAGTGGACAGAAGGGCGGCTTCGATCTCGCGGGGTTCGATGCGGAAGCCGCGGATCTTGACCTGGTCGTCGACGCGGCCGAGGTACTCGACGTCGCCGTCGGCGTTGTGGCGGACGATGTCCCCGGTCCGGTACAGCCGGTCGCTGGTGGTGTCGTGGCGATTGGGGACGAACTGCTCCTCGGTGAGCTCCGGCTGTCCTCGATAGCCCCGTGCGACACCGGGTCCGGCCACGTGGAGTTCTCCCGGCACTCCGATCGGCGCGAGCTCGCCGCGCTCGTCGAGGACGTACACACGCGTGTTGCCGAGCGGACGGCCGATGGGGATTCCGGTGACGTCCTCGGGAACAGGCGAGGGGATCGGGTGACACGTGGCGAACGTGGTGCATTCGGTGGGGCCGTAGCCGTTGAAGAGCCGCGTACCGGGAAGTGCGGCGACGGCGCGGCGGATATGGGTGACCGACAGCGCCTCGCCGCCCACGAGCAGACGGCGGAGCCCGCTCAGCGCCGAGGTGTCCTCGTCGACGATGTGGTTGAACAACGACGAGGTCAGCCACGCCGTGCTGATCCGGTGCCGGGTGATCGCGTTCGCGAGCGGCCGGGCGGTGAGCACCCGTTCGGTCGAGATGACGCAGGTGGCGCCGGTGAGGAGGGCACCCCAGATCTCGAATGTGGCGGCGTCGAAGGAGATCGCCGAGGCGTGCAGGACCACTTCGTCCGGGCCGAGGACGCCCTCCGGCAGCCCGGTGACGAGCCGGATGATCGACCGGTGCTCGATTTCGACGCCTTTCGGGCGTCCGGTCGAGCCGGAGGTGTAGATGACGTACGCGAGATCGCGCGGCCCCACTCCGGTCTCCAGCGCGGTCGCCGGCTCCTCTTCGAGGGTCGGGTCGCCGATCAGCTCGGTCGCGATCACCAGCCGCGCTCCGCCGTCGGTGAGCAGAAGCCGTTGGCGTTCCTCGGGATACTCGGGGTCGATCGGCAGGTACGCGGCGCCGGTCTTGAGGATCGCGAGCAGAGCGGTGATCAGCCCGATCGAGCGGGGCAGGCAGACGCCGATGACCGTTTCCGGTCCGGCGCCCAGCGTGCGCAACCGGTGTGCGAGGCGGGTGGACCGGATGTCGAGTTCGGCGTAGGTCAGGGAATCGTCACCGCAGACCAGGGCTGTCGCTTGTGGACGGGCGCGGACCTGCTCGGCGAACACCGCGGGCACGGTCGCCCGGGACGGCAACGCCTTTGTCGTGTCGTTCCAGTCATCCGTCAGCAGGCGGAGCTCGGAATCGCCCATCATCGACCACGCCGAAAGCGGCCGCTCCGGTTCGGCGACGACGGACGCGAGCAGCTGCCGGAAGTGCCCGGTGAAGCGTTCGATCGTGACCCGGTCGAACAGCTCGGCGTTGTAGTCGATCCGCGCTTCCAGCACGCCGCCGGAGTCCGCGACCCGGCATTCGAGATCGAACGGTTCCGCTTTCGTGCCGACCGGCGAGACGTCCGGCGACGGCCCGTCCACCAGCCGGAACACGACCTGGGTGAGCGGAGTGCGGCTGAAGTCCCGCCTGGGCGCCAGTTCCTCGACGAGGCGCTCGAAGGGGATGTCCGGGTTCGCGTACGCGCCGAGCGTGGTTTCCCGTACACGGCCCAGCAGCTCCGCGAAGGTGGGATCGCCGGAAAGATCGGTGCGCAGCACCAGCATCTTGGCGTCGAACCCGGTCTGCGGCTCGGTCGTCGGCACTCCGACCGTCACGTCCGTGGTGCGCGCGTAGCGGGACAGGACGACGTCGAAGGTCGCCAGCAGCGTCATGAACGGCGTGACGCCGTGACGACTGCTCACTTCGCGGAGGCTCTCGGCGACGCCGGGATCCACGGTGAAGGGGAGTGAGTCGCCGCGGTAGGCCGCCATCGGCGGGCGTGCGCGATCCGTCGGCAGTTCCAAGGCCGCGGGTACGTCGTCGAGCTGTTTCCGCCAGTAGTCCAGTTGTCCGCGCAGTGCCTCGAAGATCGGCTCGTCGGGGTGTTCCAGCGTGTGTTCGACGAGCCGGACGAGCCTGCCGACGAGCCGTGTGGCGGTGGAGCGGTCGAAAAGACTGGTGCGGAACACCAGTGAACCGTGCAGTTTGCCGTCCTGCAGGTGGGTGACCAGCTCCAGATCGAACCGGGTCGCGACCCCCGCCCACGGCACGCTGGAGATCTCGCCTTCGCCGGGGGTGGGGAGCTCCCCGTTGTGCACGACCACGACGTCGAAGATCGCGTTGCGGCCCGCGTCCCGTTCGGGCCGGACCTCGGCGACCACCTGGTCGAACGGCGCCTGCTGATGCGCGTAGGCGTCGACCATCTTGGTCCGCGCCACCTTCAGCAGCTCGCGGAACGACATCGACGGGGTGATGTGCGTGCGCAGCACCACGGTGTTCACGAAGAAGCCGAGGACGTCGGCGAACCGGCGGTCGTCGCGACCGGCCAGCACCGTGCCGATCGTGACGTCCACCTGTCCCGAATGGAGGGACAACAGGGCCTGGAACACCGCGGCCATGGCACTGGAGAGGGCGCAGCGATTCCGCAGGGCGAAGGCGCTGAAAGCCTTGGTGAGCTCGGCGGGGAACTCGAAATCGACGTGGTCGCCCGCGAAGCCGGGATTACCCGTGCGCGGCCGGTCGGTCGGCAGCCGCAGCGGCTCGAAGCCGTCGAGTTCACGCCGCCAGTAGTCGAGATGCTCCGCCACGGAACCGGTGCCGGCGCGCTGCACCGCGACGAACTCCTCGTAAGTCACGTCGAGCGGTGCGAGGGTCTCCGCCCCGTAGAGCCTGACGACGTCCTCGGTCACGATCTGGATGGACCGCCCGTCGGTGATGATGTGGTGGTTCACCAGGCACAGCACGGCCGATCCGTCGGCGCATTCGACGACCATCGCGCGTACCGGCGGCGCCGCCGCGAGGTCGAACGGTTCACTGACCAGGTCGGCCGTGTGCTTCTGCCACTCGTTCTCGCCCGGCCCCGCGGTCCGCCGCGCCACCGGGATGCGGAAGCCCGGTGTCGGTACGGCCGCGGGTGTCCCCGATCCGTCCACGACGAACCGCCAGCGGAGCACCGGATGGCGGTCGACGAGCGCGCCGAGCGCCTTGTCGAGCGCTTCGAAATCGACGCCGTCGTGGAACCGGAGGACGATCGGGATGTTGTACGCGGCGCTGGTCCGGTCGAGTTGCTGCACCAGCCACAGCCGCTCCTGTCCGAGCGACAACCTCATCGACTTCTCCTTCATCCGGCGTTCGCTCGTAGGGCGGCGACGACCTCGCGGTCCGTCGCGGCTTCGATCAGGGCCTTTTCGTCGACTTTCCCGTTGCGGGTGAGCGGGATCTCGTCGACCACCACCCAGCGGGCGGGTATCGCGTAACTCGGCAGCTGCCGTGACAAGAACGCGCGCAGGGACCGGAAATCCGTGTCCTGCCCGGGGCGCGCGACGACGGCCGCCACGAGCTGAGGGCTTTGGCCCGGCTGCCGGGCGACGACGATCACGGCGTCGCGGAGACCGGGGTGACCGGCGAGGATGGTGCCGATCTCCTCGGTCTCGATGCGGTGGCCGTCGAGTTTGATCTGTTTGTCCGCGCGGCCGAGGAAGAGCACGTCGCCGTTCGGGTCGAGCCGGACCAGATCACCCGTGCGATACAGGCGTTCGTCCACGTCCGGGGAGAAGTGGCCGAACCGCTTGCCCGTTTCGGTCTCGTCGTCGAGATAGCCGTCGGCCAAACCCGCTCCGGCCGCGTACAGTTCGCCGATCCCGCCGGGCGGCACGAGACGCGCGTTCCGGTCGAGAACGAAGACCTTGGTACCGGCGATCGGCCTGCCGATGGGCAGCGGACCGTCGATCTCCGCGCTGCCGCGCACGGTGTGCGTGGTCGTGAAGGTGGTGTTCTCGGTGGGCCCGTATCCGTTCGTGAGCACCAGGCCGGGGTACGACTCGAGGACTCGCGCCGCCGCGTCGTGGGGGACGACCTCGCCGCCGCTCAGGAGCCAGCGGAGTCCGGCGAGCGCCTGCGGCCGTGACTTGACGACCAGCCGGAACAGGCTGGCGGTCAGCCAGGCGACCGTGACTTCCCGTTCGGTGAAGAACTTTTCGAGCTTCCGGACAGTCGGAAGCCTTCCGGGGAAGGCCTCCAGCGTCGCGCCGTTGAGCAAGGTCACCCAGATCTCGTACGTCGACGCGTCGAACGCCAGCGGCGCCATCCGCAGCACCCGATCACCCGGGCGCATCTGGAGCTCCGGCGTCCGCGCCAGCCTCGTGACCGCGCGATGCGGGACGACGACACCCTTCGGTTCGCCGGTGGAGCCCGAGGTGAACGCGATGTACGCCGTCCTTTGTGGATCTTCGCTGCTTGGCGATGGCTCGGGATCAGAGTCGATCTCCCCGCCAGGGAGCCAGGAATCGACCCGGACGAGCTCGCGCAGGACGGGATGGCCCGCCGAGGCGGCGTCGACCACCACTGCCGCGGGCGCCAGCTTGCCGACGATCCGCGCCAGCCGTGCTTCGGGCGCGTCTTCGTCGAATCCCGCGTATGCGGCGCCGGCGCGGACGATCGCGAGCAACGCCACGATCTCGCCGACGGATCGCCGGGTCGCGACGAGCACCGTGTCCCCGGGCCGGACCCCGGCCCGCCGCAGCACACCGGCGTACGCGCCGGCGGCCCGCGCGAGCTGCCCGTACGTCAGCTCGGCGCTCGCGTCGCGGACCGCGACCGCCTGCGGCCGGAGCTCGACCTGATCCAGGAACAGGCTTTCGATGCCCGCCGGAGGCGTGTCCGCGCCGACCAGCCCGTCGAGGATGCGACGGTGTTCCGGCGCGATGCAGCGCACGTCCTCCAGCGAACCTTCGAGGGAAGTCAGCTCGTTCATCGCGGCGGCGACGTCGTCGACGAACCCGTGCTCGGAGCCTGGCACTTCGGTGACGAACCGGACCTCGCCGGAGCGCAGATCCCCGTGCAGCGAACTGAGCACGAGATCCACCGGACCGTCTTCGACGACGCCGACCGGGTGGACCGACCCCAGGAAGTCTTCGATCCGGGCCTCGTCGTCGACCCGGATCCGGATCACCCGCCCCGCGATCGAGATCGCGGCCTCGCCCGCCGCCGTCCACCGGCACAGGGTGACCGCGAACGCGGCCAGTACCAGTGCCGCGCGGCGGTACTCGGAGGGCTCGACCGCGAGCTCGGCCTTCAGCTCGTAGTGAGCGGCGAGCACATCAGGCATCGGCCTCGCTGCTCCCCGCGCGCTTGCGCTCCAGCCGGACATGGAGGTGATCGGGCCGCCGGAAGATGTGGCCCCGCTCCCGCAGCCGCCAGAAACCCGGCCGGACGCCGTCGAGCGAACCGCTGAGCCGGACGCCGCCGAACCGCTGCGACAGCCGCTCGAACAGCGTGTCGAACTCCGCCAAGGCCAGCTGGATGCCCAGGCAGGTGTGCGGGCCCGCCGAAAACGCCAGCAGCCGCTGGTCGGTCCGCTCCGGGCGCCACGAATCCGGGTCCTCGAAGGCGTTCTCGTCGCGGCTCGCGCTGCCCAGCGAGAGCAGCAGCGCGGACCGGCGCGGGATGTCCACCCCATGCAGGTTCAGGTCCTTGGTCGCGTACCTGAGGATGGTGTGGCTCGGCGGTTCCCACCGCAGCGTCTCGCGGACCACCTGGGTGCGGTACTCCCGGTCCGCCAACGTCGACAGGTCGACATCGTGCGCCAGGATCGCGTACATGATCTTGCCGATGGTGGCGACGCTCGTCTCGGTGCCCGCCAGCAGGAACAGTGTGGCCGTGCCCAGCATGGACTCGTCGAGCGGTTCGCCCGGCGGGAAGACGAGGTCGAGGAACGGCATGCTGTCGCCCTCACGGCGACGGGCGAGCTTGTCCTTGAGATAGTCGATCAGCTCCGCCTTGGCCGCGAGCGCCGAGTCCAGCGAGGTCGCCGGGAACTCGATCGCGCCCGCCAGCGGAAGGACCCGGGGGCGCAGCCAGGCCGCGTCCTCCGGCGGCAACCCGAACAGCCGGGTGACCATCGCGTACGGCACGCCGACCGCGACCCGCTCCATGAACTCGACGTCGACCTTGTTCTCGGCCCCCATTTCGGCCTCGATCGAGTCGAGGACCTGGTCGACCGCGGGAACGAGGATCTCCGTGCGAAGCCGCTTCACCGATCCGCCTGCGAACAGCGGCATGAACAGCTTCCGCAGATCGCGATGGCGGGGGCCGTCGGTGTCCAGCAGGGTCCGGCCGAACAGCCGCCTGCTGCTGCGCATCGGGAAGCCGCTGCCGACCTCGCGATCCGACAGCAGGTTCTGCACGTCTTCGAACCTGGTGACCAGGAAGGCGTTGAACGCCTCCGACCAGTACACCGGCTCAGAGCGCCGGAGCTCTTTGTAGATGGGCCAAGGGTCGGCGAGGAACTCGTCGGAGCTGAAGTCCAGCTTCACCGTGGTGGGGCTCATTTGTCGCCTCCGTTTCCGACCAGCTCGGTCCGGGACTTCAGCTGACGGGCGGCTTCTTCCGAGGTCAGCCGGATGGACTCGGTGGTGCCGTCGTATCCGCCGGTGAGGGCGGGCAGGACCTCGTGCGCGAGCCCCGTCAGCTGTTCGAGGGTCGCCTGATGCGAAACCCACCTGGGGACGAAGAAGTTCAGCGACACCGGGTCACCGACGCGGTCGAGGAGATCGCGGATCCGGGCGGCACAGGTCGCGGCGTCGCCGACGATGAACCCGCCCGTGTCGACGAGGTTCTGCAATGTCTTGCGGTGCGCGACGGGGGAGTCCGGGATGGGCATGCCCAAGGTGTTGCGGTACAGGCCGCGGCGCAGCGCGGAAAAGCCCTCGAGCAGTTCTTCCACGCCCGCGGCGGGGGAGTCGGCGATGTGGACGAAGACGTTGCACCGGACCCGCGTCCCGCCGGCGGACTTGTTCCGGTACGACTCCACCCGCTCGGTCAGCGCGCCGACCGGATCCGGGTCCATACCGGGCCGGATGGAGCCCCAGGGCGGCGCCACGTGGACGGTCGGGGTCGTCGCGGTGTCGGTCAGGAGCTCGATTCCGGCCGGGCTGAGCGAAGACGCGACGACGGTCTCGATGGCTCCCGCGCCCCTGAGCGGCTGGAGTTGCAGGACGGCCTTCTTCGCGGTGAACCACGGTGTCGTGGTGTTGACCGTCTCGCCGTTGAGCAGCGCTTGCACCGTCGCCAGCGCGGCCCGGAAGTGATCGCGGACCGAGGCCGGATCCACCCCGATCATTTCCATGTCGTGGACGTAGGTCCCGGTGCCGACACCCAGGATCGCCCGTCCGGCGGTGAGGTGGTCGAGCAGCACGATCCGTTCCGCGACATGCAGGGGATGGTGATACGGAAGCGGAATCACGCCGGTGGCGAAGTGGATGCGGCGCGTCTCGCGGGCCAGCGCCGCCATCAGCATCTCAGGGGAGCTGAGCGTGCTCCAGCCGCTGGAATGGTGCTCGCCGAGCCAGATCTCGTCGAAACCCAGGTCGTCGACCAGGCCGCACAGCTCGATGTCGCGCTTCAGCGACGCGTGCGGGCTGACCGAAGGGTCGTGGAAGGGAGGCAGGAAGCAGCCGAAGGCCTTGGTGTGCGTGATCACTGGAACTCCTGATCTTGGGTCCGGGGAGAGGGGCTCAGGCCGACGGGACCTGCTCCAACAGGTAGTCGCAGAACTTGTCCACAGTGGTCAGATCCTCGTTCTCTTCGAGGTCGATGAACACGTCGAGCTTCGTCTCGATCTTCTCGATGAGCGCCAGGTACTCGATGGAGCTCATACCCGTCTCGGGGAACTCCGTGTCCGCCTCGATGGTCTGGTTTTCCAGAACGCCGCCTGCGACTTCGGACAGGAGAGAGAAAATCTGCTGACGCAATTCCGTCCGCGCGTCTTCCGCGTTCATGTGTCCCCTTTGCTGAATCCGCGCATACGGGCGCGAATGGATGAGTTCGAAAGGTGTTCCCGCCGTGATCGGGCGCGGCGGACCAGGCCGGTGGTTTCAGGCCTGTTTACGTTGGTGCGGCAGAGAAAAGCACCACAGTGTGCGCTCTGCCGTTCCGCCCAGTGACTCCATTGTGTCTCGAAGCGCCCGCGATCCGCAACCGTCCCCGTCGCCGGTGTTCTTTGTTCTTCGCGGATACGTCGTGAGTGTTTTGGGTCGTTAGAGCCAAGGGTGTTTCAGATACCTACGTGGTTCCGGCTGCGGTTGATGCCAGGCCCGAGTCCGTGAAGGCCTCCTTGAGGGACCCAGGGTCCCTCAAGGAGGCCTTCACGGACTTACCACTCACGACTCCTCGGCCGCGCCACCCTGGTCACGCGGCATTGCACTTCGGACCGGATCAGCGCTTGCGTTTCTGGAGGAGTTCCGCGAACTGCCGCCAGTCCTCCGCCCGTGCGTTGGCGAGTTCGGAGATCAGTTCCAGCCGGTGTTCGGGGATGTTCCTCGCCACTTGATCCCACTCGTCGCGGTCGTTCAGATGACCGTCGAGCAACCGCACCAAGGTGCGCCCGGACTCGGTGTAGCGAATGGTGGGATCCGAGCGGAGCCGCTCCATCGCCGCTTGATTGTCGGCGCCCGGTGTCGTGCCGGGGTCGCCGGCTTCGGTCTGCCGAAGGCGTGGCCTCGCCGGGGACTTGCCCTGTGTCGCCGTGGGTGACGAGTCCTCGCCGTGGCGGTGCCGATGGCGCACGTCGTGCGCCGTCGCGAGGGAAATCCCCGCGCCACGGGCGATTTCCCGGATCGAGGCGGTGGGATTGCTCGAAATCAGCTCGTGAGCGCGCCGCCGTCCTTGTGTCGGATCCAGCGCCCGGACGCGTCCGTCCCGGCCGACGTGGGCGTTCGAGTGGGGAACTTCCCCACTCGAACGACGGCGCAATTTGCCGACCGTCTTGTGCGACAGGCCCGTGACCGCCGCGATCGCGCGGTCGGACCAGTGCGGGCGGACTTCGAGGATCCGGCAGGCAGCGGTCTTGCGGTCGGCAAGGGAAAGCGGCAGACCGTGCGCGATGTTCGACTTCACCGCGAGGATGAACGCGGCCTGCTCGTCGCCGTCGAAGAACCGCGCGTTGATCACGGTGGCCTTCTTCAGTCGCGCCGCCTGCAACCGATGTGTGCCGTCGATCACTCGCATCGTGGAACGGTGCACGAGAATCGGCGGAAGCGGGGCGTCCGTTTCGGCGAGCACACGCGCGTACGCCGGATCAACCCCCGCCGCCCTCGGAGAGTCTTCCATGGTCAACTCGTCGAGCGATACCTCGACGACCTCGCCCAGCGGTGGATCCGAGCCCGCGGAGGCCCACTCACCTTCCCTCCTGGCTGTGGGGATCTGCGTGCCGTCCGCAGTTTTCTCCTTATGCCAGTTTAACATCTTCTAGCCCCCAGAGCACTTGGTGAATGTCAAACCTTTTCCACTATTCAAGCGGTCGGGAGTGGTTGTCAAGTGCTGCGAGTCGAGCCGCGCCGGCTCACTGCTGGTCGCCTGGGTGTTCGACCACGGACTCGGCGGCTTGGTGAGTTTCGTGCGGTGTCGTTGAGTTGCTCGTTACTGTGCGTTGCCGTCGACGTCGGGTAGAACCCTTGAGAGGTAAGGCAAACTCGGCAGGGCGCCGTAAGTCGCTTGACGGGAGCACGTCGTCCGCGCAACCTGGTCTGGACCCCGGCGGGCGGAAGGAACCGCAGGAACCGGCCGAACGACGGATCGGCTGATTCGTCCGTGAATATCCCGGGGATCGGTCGTTAAATGGCGGGAGGATTCTTTCGCGCCGTTCGTTGGGTTAAGAACGAAATTGCCGTCGTCGAGCCATCGGCCTGATTCGGAGGCGGTCGAGCGAAGGCCTCACGACCACCCGTAGCGCTGACGATGGAGGATTTGGGACGTTCAGCGTCCCAAATCCTCCATCGTCGCGAAGGCACACCTAGCCGGGCGCGACACCGCCGTTGTGGCCTTGGGGCGACGGTCGCTCCAGGAGCGCGAGGTCGGGAACACCGGACCGGTGACGTCGCGCCCGAGCGCGGTCACCCGCAGGATCTCGATCTCGCGGGTGGTCAGCGGGCAGTCGTCGGTTTCCCGGGCGGCCAGCGCCAGTTCGCCGTCGATCACGCGCCGTCCGAGCGCGACGGATCGCACGGCGTTGGCCAGTTTGTCCTTGAGCAGGAAACCGTTGACCTTCGCGTCGAGCGCGCGCCGGACCGTGCCCGGGCGGCCGAGGCTGGTGAGGATCAGCGTGTGGCAGCCGGGGAGGCTTTCGCGGATCTCCATGGCAGCGGTCAGCCCGTCCTTGCCCGGCAGGTCGATGTCCATGACCGCGACGTCGGGCTGGACGGACTTCGCGGTCGGGAGGATCTGATCACCCGAAGCGACTTGGGCCACGACCTCGATGTCGGGTTCCAGGTTCAGCAGCGCGACGAGCGCACCACGGACCATGTGCATATCTTCGGCAAGCAGCATTTTCACGGCAATATCGAACGCCGCGGCGATTCCTCGGAATACGCATTCCGGTGCGGCGATCAGGGGAGGCCGGTCACGTCATTGTCCGCAGCCGGATGCCGCGACGGAATCGGCTTTCACAGCGCGTCCAGCTCCTGAGGCCAGTAGAGGGCTTTCCTGGTGAACCCGAGCAGCTCGAACTCCGAACGCGCCCAATCGATCCGGATCCGGATCGCGAGTTCGGGGGCCATGGTCAGCAGGAACCGATCGGGGCCGCCGCCGACCTTGAAAACGCCGTAGGTCAGGAACGCGGATCCGTCGCAGATGGCGAACAACGCGGTGAAAATCGTCGTGCGTTCGCTTTCCGGAATCGAATCCAGCAATTCCAGCCCGCCGGTCAGCTCCAGCCGCACCGCCATCCGAGCCTCCTCACCGAACCGGCTCCCAGCATGGCGGATTCCGGCGGCGGAGGGCGTCTCGCATCCTGCGCCGGACGAGCCGAACATGCCGAAGGGGACGCCCCACGCGGGACGTCCCCTCCAACCGAGGAGCCTAGGCCTGTTGGTAGCGCTTGAGGTACTCGCCGGTCAGCGAGCTCTCCGCGGTCAGGAGCTTCTCGGGTGGGCCGGTGAAGACGATCTCGCCGCCGTTCTTGCCGCCGCCGGGGCCGAGGTCGATGATCCAGTCGGCCTGTTCGATCACCGCCAGGTTGTGCTCGATCACCACCACCGTGTTCCCCGCGTCGACCATGCCGTTGAGCAGGCCCAGCAGCATGTCGATGTCGGTCATGTGCAGGCCGGTGGTCGGCTCGTCGAGGATGTAGACGTTGCCGCCGCCGGACAGCCGGTCCGCCAGCTTGATCCGCTGGCGTTCACCACCGGACAGCGTGCTCAGCGCCTGCCCCAGCCCGAGGTACCCGAGCCCGGTCTCGATCAGCGCGTTCACCTTCGCCAGCACCGGCGTCTCGGTGAAGTACTCCGCCGCCTGCTCGGCCGACAGCTCCAGCACGTCGGCGATCGACTTGCCGCGCAGCTTGTGCGCGAGCACCTCATCCTTGAACCGCCGCCCGTCGCAGCTTTCGCAGTGCGTCGTGATCGGATCCATATAGGACACTTCGGTGATCAGCACGCCGCGCCCCTGGCATTCCTCGCAGGCGCCCTGGGAATTGAAGCTGAACAACGCCGCGTTCGCGCCGCTCGCCTTCGCGAAGAGCTTGCGCACCGGGTCCATCAGGCCGAGGTACGTCGCCGGCGTCGATCGGGAGGACGCCGCGATCGCCGTCTGGTCCACGAAGATCGCGTCCGGATGCGCCTCGCGGAAGACACCGGAGATCAACGAGCTCTTGCCCGAACCCGCGACACCGGTGACCGCGGTGAGCACACCGGTCGGGATGTCGACCGAGACGTTCTTCAGGTTGTGCAGTGAAGCCCGTTTGATCGGCAGCTTTCCCTTGGCAGGCCGTGGATCCGTCTTGACGACACCGGCGCGTGCCAGCCCGGCCCCGGTCAGCGTCTTGCCGGCGCGCAGCTGCCGGTACGTCCCCTGGAAGACGACCTCGCCACCGTGCACGCCTGCGCGCGGCCCGATTTCGACCACGTGGTCGGCGATCTCGATGACGTCCGGGTCGTGTTCGACCACCAGGATCGTGTTTCCCTTGTCCCGCAACGCCCGCAGCAGGTCATTGAGCCTGCCGACGTCACGGGGGTGCAGGCCGACGCTGGGCTCGTCGAAGATGTACGTCAGCCCGGTCAGGTCGCTGCCAAGGTGCTTGACCAGCTTGAGCCGCTGCCCTTCACCGCCGGACAGCGACGTCGTCGCGCGGTCCAGCGAAAGGTAGCCGAGGCCGATCGCCTCGATACGCTCGAGCGCGGCCAGCACCCCTTGCGCCATCGCGCTGGTCTGCTTGTCCTTGATGGACCGGATCAGCTCGATCAGATCGGTGATCTGCAGTTCGCACCACTGCGCGATGTTCTTGCCCGCCAGTTCGGTCGCCAGCGCGGCCTCGCTCAGCCGTCCGCCGCGGCAGGCCGGGCAAGGTCCCTCGGTGATGAACTTCTCCGCCTGGGCGCGGGTCTTCTCGCTCATCGACCCGGTGTCGCGTTTGAGGTGGCGGCGGGTGAAGTTCGCGACCAGTCCCTCGAATGTCAGTGTCTGCGTCTTGCCGTTCTTGAAGGTGAGCTGGACCTTGCCCTCCTTGCCGTGCAGAAGGGTGTCCATCTCCTTCGCGGTGTACTTGTTGAGCTTCTTGGCCGGGTTGATGGCGTCGTGGTTGGCGTAGAACTGCCAGCCGGGGCTGCCGACCGGGTAGCCCGGCACCAGGATCGCGCCCTCGTCGAGCGACTTCGTCATGTCGAGCATCAGTTCGGGGTCCGGACGCAGCGCGCGCCCGATGCCCTCGCAGTCGGGACACATCCCGTTGGGGTCGTTGAAGGAGTACAGCGAAGGGTTGCCCGCGCTGGGCTTTCCCTGACGCGAGAACAACACCCGCAGCAGCGGATGGATGTCGGCGACCGTGCCGACCGTCGAACGGGCGTTCCCGCCGAGCGGGCGCTGGTCGACAACGACCGGGGTGGTCAGGTTCTCGATGCTGTCCACATGCGGTCGTTCGTGTTTGGGCAGCTGGTTGCGGATGAACCAGGGGAAGGTGGCGTTCAGCTGACGCTGCGCCTCGACGGCGATCGTGTCGAAGACGACGGAGGACTTCCCGGAACCCGACACCCCGACGAAAACCGTGATCTGGTTCTTCGGGAGCTCGAGGGAGACATCCTTCAGATTGTTCTCGTGAGCGCCGGTGACGCGGATTCCCTCACCCGCCGGTTGCTTGGTCTTGCGGGCTGCGGCAGTCACAGAAGGTCCTTTCCTCGCCGTCGCGCGTGAATGATCGCGCCTGCTCGCCAGTATCGCAGTGCCGATGCTTCCCCGGTAGTCCATTCACGTGCGATCGGGGTATGTTTTCGTCACGACGTGACAATGAATTTTTCACGTCGGTGCCCGGCCGCGATTTCCGTGAATTCAGCCCGCCCGGTTGTAGACGGCTCCGATGACGCCGGTCTTCAGCGAATTCGACTTCGTCAGTGTCAGCGGGATCTCCTTGCCGACGCCGTCGAACAGCCGTGCTCCCTCGCCCGCCACCAGCGGCATGATGTTGAGCGCCAGCTCGTCCAGGAGGTCTTCGGCGAGCAGCCAGCTCACCAGTTTCGGGCTTCCGGGCACGCGGATCGTCTTACCGGGCGCTTCCTTCAGCCGGGTGATCGCGCCGGCGATGTCACCGGTGATCAAGCTCGTGTCCGGCCAGGTCAGCGACGCTTCGTCGAGCGTCGAAGAAACGACGTATTTGTGCGTGCCGTTGAGGAACGCCGCCATCGGGTTGCTGTCCCCCTGCGGCTTCCACATCTGCTCGAAAGCCAGGTAGGTGTCCTTGCCCATCAGAATGGCGTCCGAGGCGGCGAGGCTCTCGGCGATGCCTTCGCTCATTTCGTCCGACCAGTACCGGCCCATCCAGCGGTCGGGCCGTTCCGCCACCCCGTCCAGCGACATGAACAATCCCGCGGCGATTTCACGCATGAGAACTCCTTCGTTGGCCGGAAGCCCGATTTCAGGCCGCGGGCCGATCCTCCCACTGCCGCTCGCGACGCTCCAAAGGATCCAGCACGACGGAAGAGCTCCAGCGGACCGGCAGCGCGGACAATGCGCGCATCGTCGGCGAGACCGTCCAGTCCAGGGACGATTCGGGTACGGCGAGCGAGAGTTCCGGTGCGCGGCGGGAAAGCGCGCGCAGCGCCGACTGGATCTCGACCCGCGCGAGGTGGGCGCCGATGCAGTGGTGTGTGCCGTGCCCGAAGGACAGGTGCCTGCCGTTGCGGTCCATCGCGAACCGGTCCGGTTCGGCGAAGACGCCCTCGTCGCGGTTGACCACCGGCAGCAGCGCGGTCACCAGGTCGCCGGGTTCGATCCGCCTGCCGGCGAGGGCGACGTCCTCCGTCGCGATCCGCGTCATGCTGAAGTTCACCGCGGGGCTGTAGCGCAGCGCTTCCTCGACGGTGGCGTCCAGCACCGCCGGCTTCGAGTCCAGCTCGGCCAGCAGTCCCGGCCGGGAGATCACGCACAGCACCGTGTTGGTGATCTGCGCGGCCGCCAGCGCGTGCCCGTCGAAGAACAGCGACGCCGCCAGGCCGGTCAGCTCGCTTTCGTCGAGCGCCCCCGAGCGGTGCGCCTCGACGAGTTCCGCCATCAGCCCGGACGGCGGGTCCTCGGTGTCGGCGAGCATCATCGCGACCTCGTCGTGCAGCAGCAGTTCGCCCTGGTAGACGGCGGATCGCGGGGAGCCTGGCTTCCCGAGGCGCGCGTTCGCGCGTTTGCGGACGGCGTCGCGCCGAGACCGCGGCACCCCCAGCAACTCGGCCTGCGCGCTGAAGGTCAGCGGGGCGCAGAAATCGGTGAGCAGGTCCGCGGTGGGGCCCGCCGCGATCAGCCGGTCGAGCAGGTCGGTGGCGGCGGTTTCCACGTAGCCGCGCAGCTGCTCCGCCCGGCGCGCGGAGAACGCGCCGCCGATCAGCTTCCGGATCCGGGTGTGCCGGGGCGGGTCGAGATCGGTCACCGACATCCGGGTGGCCGGGCCGCGCGGATGGGTCGTCTCGGCCAGCACGGCCCGGCTGAACCGCTTGTCACGCAGGAATTCACGCGTTTCGGAATAGCCGCTCACCAGCCATTCACGCCGCCCGTCGCGCGGGCGGGAGCTCATCGGGCATCCGGCAGGGACGTCGTCCCCGACGAGTAGCCGCCGATGCCGTCCCTCGGCGAAATCCGAGCCTCCACGACCTCCTGTTACGTCGGCCATCTGGTCCCTCCTGTCGATCAGTCGTTCCGGGCGGGCACGCGCAGGGCGAGCAGGCAGACCGCGACCGAGGCCACGGACAAGGCCGCGATGGCGACCCGCAGGTCGGTGTGGCCGGCGATCTGGCCGACCACGGCCGGGCCGAGCAACAGGCCGACGCTGGCCAGCGACGCGGCCGAGCCGATCACCGCGCCGCGGTCCTCCGCCGTCGCGCCGCGTCCGATCAGCCCGTAGACGGTGGGCGTCGAGACCGAGATCGCGCCGCCGACCACGGCGGTGCCGATCAAGCCGTGGACCGGCGCGTCGGCAAGGGAAAGCAGCAGCACGCCCACCCCGGAGAGCGCGCCGGAGGCGAGCAGCACCAAGCGGTCCGACGCGCGGCCGGACAGCAGGTGCCCGCCGAGCCTGCCCAGCGCCATGCCCGCGGCGAAGATGCCGGGCGCGGCGGCGGAGATCCCGACCGGTGCCCGGGTGACGTCGGCAAGGAACACCGCGCTCCACTGCTGCACGCCGCTTTCCACGACCATGGCGAGCGCGGCCAGCAGGCACAGCAGCAGGACCGTCGAGCCGAGCCGCAACCGCTTTCCCGGTTCGCGGCCCTGCCGCACCAGCCGTCCCGGCACGGAGTTCCTCGCCGCGACCGCGCCGATCACGACCAGCGTCGAAAGCGTCAGCGCGATCACCTCGGCGGGGACACCCGCGCTCCGCGCCGCCCCGGTGCCGAGGCTGCACGTCAACAGGCCGACGCTGAACAACGCGTGCGCGCGGTTCATCACGCGGGGCCCGTCGCCTGCTTCGGCGGACGCCGCCAGCGCGACCACGACGACATTGCAGGCGCCGGATCCGAATCCGAACAAACCCAAGGTCAGGAACAAGCCAGGAACGGATCCGGCGAGTGCGGGCGTCGGTGCGATGAGCGCGAATCCGGCGAAGGTCGCGACGGCCACCGGGCGGCCGAACCGGTCGAGCAGCTTGCCGATCGCGAACATGGCGGGCATCGCCGCGAGCGCGCCGATCAGCAACGCGGCACCGAGTTGCGCCTCACCGGCGCCGGTGGCGTGGCGGACGTCCGGCAACATCGAAAGGTACGGGCCCCACAATGCGCCGTACGCGGCGAATCCGGCGAAGACCGTGCCGGTCCGCGGAGCTGCGGTGATGACGGCGACCATGGCCGAGGCGGTCCTTTCCTGGCTGGGTAATCGCGTTTTAGCCGAAAGGCGGACATTCGCAGATTAGCAGCGGAATTCGGGAGACGACCACGATTATTTACCGCATTTATGGAGAAGTGCGGCCGCGTGCCGCGCGGGTATGGTCGGCGGCAGTGTGATTTTTTGATGATGGGACAATTATCGGCGAAAATGAGGAATTCATACCCGAGAGGTTAACCATTCACTCCCCCCGCGCCGCGTCCGGTCGCATGATGTAACCGCACGAGAGTGTCTCCGCAGTGAGGAACAGGAAGGTAGTGCGTCATGTTGCAGAACGTCGAACCCGCGACCGCGTCGAGGGCCGGCCCGGGGCCGCGGGGGATCGAGACGGAATTCGCGATCCACGCCGAGGGGCTGGTGAAACGGTTCGGCGAGACGACCGCGCTCGACGGGGTCGACTTGACCGTCCGCACGGGTACCGTGCTCGGGGTCCTCGGCCCGAACGGCGCCGGGAAGACCACCACGGTCCGGATCCTGTCCACACTGGTGACGCCGGACGAGGGCCACGCCACCGTGGCCGGATACGACATCGAAAAAGACGCCCACCAGGTGCGGCAGCTGATCGGACTGACCGGGCAGTACGCCTCGGTCGACGAAAGCCTGACCGGCGTGGAGAACCTGCTGCTGATCGGGCGGCTGCTCGGCTTTTCGCGGCGGGCGGCCAAGGCCCGCGCGCATGAGCTCCTGGAGCGGTTCTCCCTCACCGAGGCGGGCGGACGGGCCGCCAAGGGCTACTCGGGCGGTATGCGCCGCCGGCTCGACCTGGCCGCCAGCCTGGTCGGCAACGCGCGCCTGCTGTTCCTTGACGAGCCCACCACCGGCCTCGACCCGCGCAGCAGGCTCGAGCTGTGGGACGTCGTGCGCGGCCTGGTCGCCGACGGCGTCACGGTGCTGCTGACCACGCAGTACCTCGAAGAGGCCGACGCGCTCGCCGACGAGATCGTGGTCGTCGACCACGGCAAGGTGATCGCCAAGGGCACCCCGGACGAGCTCAAGGCCAGCACCGGCGCCCAGCGCCTGACGGTGCGCGGCGCCCAGCCCGCCGACCTCGAGAAGGTCGTGCGGCTGATCGGCGAGATCGCCGGTGTGACGCCGGACATCTCTGGCCAGGTCGTCAGCGTCCCGGTCACCGACCCGGCGGCGTTGCCCGGCGCGGTCCGGCGGCTGGAGGAGGCGGGCATCGTCATCGGCGAGCTGTCCCTGCGCAGCTCCAGCCTGGACGAGGTGTTCCTGAGCCTGACCGGACGTCCGGCCGAGGAGACCACCGAAGAGACCGAGGAGGAGATCCGATGACCGCCGCGACCACGACGCTGCCGCCGCAGTTGTCGGCCCGGGTCGGGTTCTTCCAGGGCATCTCGCAGATGTTCACCCTCGCCTGGCGAAGCACGGTTTCGGTCAAGCACGAGCCGAAACAGCTGGCCGACATCAGTTTCCAGCCGATCATCTTCACCCTGCTGTTCACGTTCGTCTTCGGTGGCGCGATCTCCGGTGACCGGCACGCGTACCTGCAGTTCATGATCCCCGGCATGCTGGTGATGAGCATGCTGTTCGCGACCATCAACGTGGGCATCGGCCTCAACACCGACCTGTCCCAGGGCGTGTTCGACCGGTTCCGTTCGCTGCCCATCGCGCGCTGGGCGCCGCTGGCCGGGCGGATCATCGGCGACCAGTTCAAGCAGGTCTGGTCCGTGCTGCTGGTGGTCGGTGTCGGGCTGCTGCTCGGTTTCCGGCCGGAGAAGGGTTTCCTCGGCGTGCTGGCGGCCGGGCTGCTGCTGCTGGTGTTCGCGATCGCGTTCTCCTGGGTGCCCACGCTGGTGGGCGTCGCCGCCGACCAGGCGGAGAAGGTCCAGGTGTTCGCGTTCGCGGTGATCCTGCCGCTGAACTTCGTCAGCGGGGTGTTCGCGCCGGTCGAGTCGATGCCGTCATGGCTCCAGGCGTTCGCCGAGGTCAGCCCGGTGGCGATCCTGCTCAAGGCGTGCCGCGGCCTGATGAACGGTGGCGTCGGGGTCACCTCGGCGGTGGTCTGGTCGCTCATCTGGGCGGCCGTGATCGCGATCGTGTTCGGGGCGCTTTCGGTACGTGCCTTGAAGAAGCGGATCTGAGTATTCGTCGCTCGAACACCGAAGCCGTGACGCCTGCGCGCCACGGCTTCGGTGTTTCAGTGGCCTGGACCGGGGAGTGCTGATGGACGAACTGGACTACAACACCTGCAATGCCACCTTCCGGAGCTTGACCGATCAGCAGCGGCTGATGGTCGAGGAGACATCGAGACTGATCGGTGCGGGCGACGATCTCGAACTCACGTCGTACGGCTGCGGGTTCGGCATGTTCGAACTGGAGCTGATCGCGCGGGTGCCGCGGAGAACGGTGTGGTTCCAGGGGGTCGACACCAACGGCGAAGCGGTGGCACGGCTGCGCACGGAGCTGACCGGACTGCCGAAGGTGCGTGGCCACAGCGTGCTCACGGCGAGCATGGCCGACGTCGCCGACTTCCGGATCGCGCCGACCGAGTACGGCCTGTTCGTCCAGTCGCTGTGCTACCTCGACGCCGACGACGGTATGGCCGTGCTGAAGGAGGCCCGCAACCGGCACCGGGTCCTGATCGTGGCGGTGACCCCGCTGAACCGGCTGAACGGTCCCTTCGCGGAATCCCTCGCGCGGCAAGGCGTCACGCGTCCGCTGTTCGCGCAGACGCTCGCGGAGGAACTGGCGCGGTTCGGCATCGAGTTCCGGTCCGTCACGGTGGGCGCGGAGATCGCGGTGCCGGTTTCCGAGCCGGCGCACCGTCTTCTCGAGTTCCTGACCTTCGCGCGGCACCAGCCGTGGCACGGCGGGACGAGCCGCGCGGAGCTGCTCGACGCCGTCGGCGAGCTGGGGACGCTCTCCGCGGGGCACGTTCGCATTCCGCATCCGGTCGAGGTCTTCGCCATCGGGTAGGTGGTGGGCCGGGGTGGTCGTGAGTGGCGATTCGGGTTCTAACCCGAATCGCCACTCACGACCACCTGTACCGATGTCGGCCGGGCGCGTGGCTACGCTGGGACGTGTCGCGAAAGCCACTTTCGCAACCGCCCGCCACCTCCGGCCGGCCGGACCCGGACAGGGCGGAACCCGGGCCCAGAGGAGGGGAGGCCCGGGTTCCGAGGTGGGGAGGGTCAGGCGGCCGTGCCGGGTTTGGGCAGCTGCTGCTTGGCCGGGGTGTTCTGATAGGACGCCAGCTGCCAGCCGCCGTCCCGTTTGACGACCGTCCACGAGGCACGGATCGACTGGGAGTCCGCGACCTCGGTCTCGCCGGGGCCGAGCACGCCGCCCTGGGTGATCAGGACGCCGGAGTCCGGGGTGAAGAACCGGATTTCCAGCGGGCGCCCGGTGACCTGGGTGCCCTTGTAGTTGCCTTCGAAGGATTCCACGAGGAACGACCGGATCTCGTCGCGGCCCTTCTTGTAGACGCCGGGAAGGATCATCGTGCCGTCTTCGGTGAAGACGCCGGCGAAGGAGTCGGCGTCGTGGTAGGCCCACGCGGCGATCACCTTCTGGGTCAGTGCCGCGATCGCCGCCTGGTCGGCGGCGGTGCCGGTTTCGGTCGTGGTCATCGGCGGATCCTCCTAGATGTAAAGGGTGTTGGGCTCGAGCCCGCAGAGCACGCGGCCGTACAGCTCGGTGTTGGTGTTGGGGTGCATCAGCGCGTGGAGGTTGACCGCGGCGACGTCGCGGGCGATGCGCTGGATCGGAATGCCTTGGTAGACCGACGAACCGCCGGAAGCGCCGGCCAGGATGTCGATGCCTTCCTTGGCGAGGCGGACCACGGCGCCGAGGTCGGCCCGCGCGATCGCGCGTTCCTCGAGTTTCCACGGCGTGCCGTCCGCGGTCTTCCGGTCGACCAAAGTGGACAGACGATGCGCGTGGAACCCGGCCTCGTCGATCTTCAGCGCCGACTCGGCCACCTGGTGGTGCGTGATCGGGGCTTCGCGCTGCGAATCGTAGGCCGTGTAAGTGATCTTGCGGTCCGGCAGGCGCTTGAGGAAGGTGTCCTGCGCGCCCTTCGCCATCCCCACGAGCGTCCCCACCGAGGACGCCGAGGCGACCGGAAGCAGCGGCGCCCGGTAGATCGAGGCCGAAGCGGCGCCCTGACCTTCCAGCACCGCGGGCAGCGGGAGGACCCGCTCAGCCGGGATGAAGACGTCCTGTGCCACCGTCGACACGCTGCCGGTGCCGCGCAGACCCGAGGTGTCCCAGTCGTCCACGATCAGCAGATCCGAGATCGGCACCAGCGCCATGATCGGGTACGGCTCGCCCTCCGGCGGCACGAGGATCGCGATGATCTCCTGCCACTGCGCGTGCAGTGCCCCGCTGATGAAACCCCATTTGCCGTTCACCACGACCCCGCCGTCGACCGGAGCGGCCATCGCGGTCGGGCTCAGCGTGCCGCAGACGCGGACGTCCGGGGTGGCGAACACCTCGTCCTGCACGGCCTCCGGGAACTGGCAGGCCATCCAGGTCGGGATCCAGTACACCGAGGCCACCCAGGAGGTGGAGCCGTCGGCGCGGCCGATCTCGGTGGCGACGTCGACCAGGGTCCGGGTGTCGGCTTCGTAGCCGCCGTAACGCTTGGGGCGGCGCAGTTTGAAGACGCCGGCGTCGGCCAGTGCCTCGATGGACTCCTCGTGCACCCGCCGGTTCTGTTCCTGCCAGTTCGAGTGCTTCTTCAATGCGGGGGCGAGTTCGGCCACGCGGCGAACCAGTTCCTCCCGCGTCGGAACATCGGTGCTCGACACCTTGACCTCCTAGATCGTCGACTGTTCCAGCTTCGCAGCGGTCGGAAGACGTCGCGTCTTCCTGCTTGCCGGTGCGTCAAGCTGCCGCACGTTCGGAGGTGCGGTCGAGGAAATCCACCACGTTCTGGCCGTCGCGCCGGGCGAACCAGGTCGCCATCGGCGCCGCCATCGCGGTCGAGACCAGCGCCATGATCACCAGCATGGTGAACAGCGTCGGGGACAGCACGCCGAGGTCGAGCCCGATGTTGAGGACGACCAGTTCGGTCAGGCCGCGGCAGTTCATCAACGCGCCCACCTGCAGCGAGCGGTTCCAGTTCTCGCCGACCGCACGGGCGGCCAGCGCCGAGCCGCCGAACTTGCCGGCGACGGCCACCAGCAGGATCGCGCCGCACCAGAGCCACGCGCCGCCGCCGGAAAGCAGGCCGATGTCGGTGCGCAACCCGCTGTAGGCGAAGAACAACGGCAGCATCAACGCCGTCGTCAGTCCGCCGACCTTGTCGTGCAGCCACGTCGCGATCGGGTTGTCCCTCGGGAAGGCCACGCCGAACACGAACGCGCCGAACATCGCGTGCACGCCGATCCACTCGGTCGCCATCGCGCACACCAGCACGCCGACCACCGAAAGCGGCGCCGCCTTCTGCAGGCTCGCCACCGGAACCCGCGTCACGAGCTTTCGCAGCAGCGGCCGGACGACCAGGCCGAGCAGCGCGACGAACGCCGCCGTCAGCAAGACCGTCAGTACCACTCCGAACAGCGAAGACGCGGTGGTCAGCGCGATCACCAGCGCCAGCAGGCTCCACGCGGTCACGTCGTCGACCACCGCGCAGGTCAGCGTCACCACGCCGATCTCGCTGCGGAAGAGCCCGATCTCGTGCAGGATCCGCACCAGCACCGGCAACGCCGTGATGCTCATCGACACGCCGAAGAAGAGCGCGAACGGCAGGAAACCGCCGCCGGGCGGGGCGAACCGGGTGTAGGCGAGCATGGCGAGCCCGACGCCGAGCAGGAACGGCAGCGCGATGCTGACGTGGCTGACGACCAGCGCGAGCCGTCCGCGTCCGCGCAGGAGCCGGGTGTTCAGTTCCAGCCCGGCGAGGAAGACGAAGAAGATCACGCCGAGCTGTGCCACGACGTTGAGCTGCGGCACCACCGCCGGTGGGATCAGCACGGCCGCACCCGAAGGCCACAGCGCGCCGAGCACCGACGGGCCGAGCAGGATGCCCGCGGTGATCTCGCCGATCACCGCGGGCTGCCCGATCCGCTGGGTCAGCCAGCCCGCCACCTTGCAGAAGCCGACCACCACGGCGATCGCCAGCAGCAGTTGCGCCAGCGACGGCCCGGAGGACGCCTTCGCCGTGGCGACGACGTCACCGTCGTCGCCCTGTCCCAGCAGGATGATCGCGACCACGACGGGAACCACGACCAGTCCTATGTAGACCCCGAGTGCCCGGTAGCCGGTGCGGGGTTTGATCTCCACCATCAAGGTCCCCGCTCAGGGTTCGGTGACGTTCGCGATCAGGTCGTCGAGGCTGATGTTCAACAGCGGGTGTTTGCCCGACAGCCCGGAGACCAGCGTGACGAAGTCGACGCTCGGCGCGTGGAGCTGCTCCGGGTCCACGACCTCCTGTGCGAGGTCGTAGTAGTACTCCTTGTACTTGGTCCGGTCGTAGAAGCGCTCGACGAAGTTACGGATCTCGTCGAAGAACGCACGGTAGTTCCCGGCGTACCGGTCGAGCGCCTTCTCCTCGATGGCCGGGTGTTCCAGGACCTGGTGGACCACTTTGGACAGTGAGCTGCCCGCCAGCGTCGCGAGCGCGACACCGGTGGAGAACAGCGGGTCGACGAACGCGGCGGCGTCACCGACGAGCACCCAGCCGTCGCCGTAGAAGGTTTCGTTGGTGTAGGACCAGTCCCGCGCCGTCCGGTATCCCGCGTGCTGACGGGCGTTGGCCAGCAGTCCCTTGAGCCTGGTGGTCTTGTCCCGCTCGCTCAGGAAGAGCTGTTCCAGCGACTGGTCGTCCGCGTTGGCGAGGTCCGACTTGGTCACGTAGCCGACACTCATCGTGCCCTTGTCGATCGGGATGCCCCAGAACCATCCGTCGGCGGTGCCTTCGATGAGGATGTTGGTCCACTCGTCACCGGGCAGCCGGTCGCAGTTGTCGTAGTAGGTCCAGACCGCGACGTTGCGGAGCTCGTTGTGCCAGGTGATGTCGCTGAACTTCCGGCCGATCACGCGGGACTGGCCGGACGCGTCGACGACCAGCGAGGCGCTGGCCTCGTAGTCGCCCGCCGAACCGCGCAGGGTGAACCGGACGCCGGTGACCCGGCCGGTGTCGGACTGGAGTACGTCCTTGACCGTCGTCTCCTCCACGACGTACGCGCCGAGTTCGCGGGCGCGGTCGAGGATCAGCGTGTCCAGGTCGGCGCGGCGGGTGTGGTAGGCGTACGTGCCCTCCGCGGCCTTCATGAACGAGAAGTTCCATGGCACGTCCCGGTTCCCCCACACCAGGCTGCCGCCGTACTTGCGTTCGAAGCCCCGGGCCTCCATACGTTCGAGCAGGTCGAGTTCCTGCAGCGGGCGCATCCCGACCGGGATCAGCGATTCGCCGATGTGGTAGCGGGGAAACCGTTCGCGCTCGAGGACGAGGACCGTGCGCCCCTCCTTCGCGAGGAGACCGGCGCAGGTCGCGCCCGCCGGGCCGCCACCGATGACGATGACGTCGAACCGCTCGGGCATACCGTGAAGCGTGGCTGACATGAGGACCCTTTCCCTAGGCCGGTGGAGGAGTGGCAGCGCTCACGCGCGCCGGATGCCGATCTGCGGCTCATAACTCAGGTACAGCCCGTTGATCGCCTTTTCGGGCTTCTCCGGCGCCTGCTTGTGCTCGTGGACGCGGTTGAGGTTGTCCAGCGGGTTGTGCTTGCCGCTCTCCTCGCCGAGCAGGTGACCCTGGATCCGGCGGTAGACGTCCTCGGTGTCCTCGAGATCGGCGATGCCGGTGACGAACCGGTCGAACGCGGCCTGCACGTCCATTCCCACCCAGTCCTTTTCGGACAGTTGCTGCG
Organism: Amycolatopsis sp. WAC 01375; assembly: GCF_003947325.1. Classification (NCBI taxonomy): domain Bacteria; kingdom Bacillati; phylum Actinomycetota; class Actinomycetes; order Pseudonocardiales; family Pseudonocardiaceae; genus Amycolatopsis; species Amycolatopsis sp. WAC 01375. Next base: position 194,162 of record NZ_QHHW01000026.1, on the reverse strand, counting down.
CGCGGAAGAAATGGTGTTCCTTGCCGCGGTAGCTCTCGTAGAAGGTGGACACCAGCACCAGCAGCCGCTCGTAGGCGCGGCGGTACACGACCTCGTAGAAGTCCCAGGCCTCGGGTTCGCTGATCTCGCCGCGGATGACGCTGCTGATCGCGGCGGTGCCGATCAATGCGCTGTAGGTGCCAAGGTGCACGCCGGTCGACAGCAGGGGGTCGAGGAAGCAGGCGGCGTCGCCGGCGAGCAGGTAGCCGGGGCCCTGGAACTGCTCGGCCGCGTACGAATAGTCCTGCTCCACCTTGACCTCGGTGACCTGCTCGGCCTCGACCAGCAGCTGCTGTATCGCCGGACAGTCGCCGATCGCCTTGTGGTACACCGGATCCACGCCGCCGAGTTCGTTGCGCGCGGCGTTGAACGAGTCCCGGCCGGCGACCAGCCCGACGCTCATCGTGCCGTCGGGCAGCGGGATTCCCCAGAACCAGCCGTCGCCGACCGAGGCGACGGTGATCGCGCCACGCGGCCCGCGGTCGAGTTCCTTCGCGTCCTTCCAGTACGACCAGGCGGCGACGTTGCGGAACACGTTGTGGAACTTGCGGTTCTTCAGGTACTTGGTGGCCATCACGCCGCCGCGGCCGGAGGCGTCGACGAGGTAGTCGAACTCGATCCGGCCGGCGTTGGCCGGGTTCTTCGCCTCGGCCCAGTGCGCCGCGACCGGGCGATCGCCGTCGAAGTCGAGCTTCTTCACCGCGATGCCCTCGTGGACCTCGACGCCGACCTCGCGCGCGTGGTCGAGCAGGATCTTGTCGAAGTCGGCGCGGATGACCTGCCACGCGCTGGTGCTGCCGTCACGGCCGTGCGGCCGGAAGCGCACCTCCCACTCTTCGGGTCCCCAGAAGTAGTAGGCGCCGCCCTTGGGCTGGAACCCGGCCGCGGCGATCTTGTCCCAGACGCCGAGGCGTTCGAGGATCGGGCGGCACGAGGGCAGCAGCGATTCGCCGATGTGGTAGCGCGGGAAATGTTCCCGCTCGAGAAGGGTGACTTCGAATCCCTCTTTGGCCAGAAGCCCGGCAGCGGTGGAACCCGCCGGTCCGCCGCCGATCACGAGGATCCGGGTCTTTGCGCGCATGACACCTCTCCAACTACGCCGACAGCCGGAATTACTTGATCGACGCTAACAACCGGGAATGGAGAGCCGCTCGAGAACACGTTGCCGCACAACGCTTTGGGAAGCAGCAGTCGAAGAGACGCCGCCCGGCCGCGGGCGGACGACGATTCTTCACGTGTCGGACTCCGACGGCCCGGCCGACTACCCTATTGGAGGAATCCCGCGATGGGCGAATACCTTGGCGAACGCGCCGTCGTGCTCGGCGGCGGCATGGCCGGCCTGCTGACCGCCCGCGTACTTTCGGAACGCTACCGCTCCGTCGTGATCGTCGAGCGTGACACGATCGTCGGCGTCGCCGGGACCCGCCGCGGCGTGCCGCAGGCGCATCACGCGCACGCGCTGCTCGCCCGCGGCCAGCAGATCCTCGAAGACCTCTTTCCCGGCCTGCAAGCGGAGCTGACCGACAACGGTATCCCCAGCGGCGACCTCTCCGGCAGCCTGCGCTGGTACTTCAACGGCAAACGCCTGCGGCAGAAGAACTCCGGGCTGCTCAGTGTGTCCGCGACCCGCCCGGAGCTCGAAGAGCACGTCCGGGCACGCGTCGTCGCGTTGCCGAACGTGGAGGTCCGCGAGCGCACGGTGATCCAGTCGCTGGTCGCCACCGACGACCACTCGCGGGTCGTCGGTGTGCGGGTGACCGGCGACGACGCCGAACCCGAGACGATCCTCGCCGACCTGCTCGTCGACGCCACCGGCCGCGGCAGCCGTTCGTCGGTGTGGCTGGAGGAACTCGGATACGAGCGGCCTGCCGAAGAGAAGATCAAGATCGATCTCGCCTACACCTCACGGCTGTTCGAGCTGGATACCGACCCGTTCGGCGACGACCTGGCGATCAACCCGGTCGCCTCGCCCGCGAACCCGCGCGGCGCCTTCTTCGTGAACCTGCCGGGGAACGTCGCCCTGCTGTCGCAGACCGGCCTGCTCGGCGACCACCCGCCGCGTGACGCCGAGGGTTTCCTCCAGTTCGCCAAGACGCTGGACGCGCCTGAGATCTACCAGGCCGTCCGCACCGCGAAGCCGATCAGCGAGATCACCAGCTTCAAGGTGCCCGCCAGCGTCCGCCGCCGGTTCGACAAGCTGCGCCGCTTCCCCGAAGGCATGCTGGTGATCGGGGACGGCGTCTGCGCGTTCAACCCGGTGTACGGCCAGGGCATGACGGTCGCGGCCATGGAGGCCGCCCAGCTGGCCACGCATCTCGACGCCGGTGGCGTGCGGCCGCTGCGGTTCTTCAAGGAGATCAGCCCGATCATCGACGTGCCGTGGGACATCTCGGCGGGTGGCGACCTCGCGTTCCCCGGTGTCGAGGGCCCACGCCCGCTGAAGGTCAAGATGGGCAACGCGTACATGGCGAAGCTGCACTCCGCGGCGACCGTCGACGGCCGGTTCACCGAGGCGTTCTTCCGGGCCGCGGGCCTGGTCGACCCGCCGACCGCGCTGATGCGGCCGAGTCTCGTGGTCGGCGTGCTGCGCACCGCGCGGCGCGTCAAGACGGCCGAACCTCTCGCCCCCACCGCCACGATCGGCCAGGCTCCGCCCGCGTCCGGCGACCTCGCGGCCTGAGCACCAAGGAGCCATGGTCATGAACGAACCCGTCGGCAAACGCGCGGTGGTGATCGGCGGCAGCGTCGCCGGCACCCTGGCGGCGAGAGTGCTTTCCGAGTTCTACCGCGAAGTCGTGGTCGTGGACCGCGACGAGGTGCTCGGTGTGGACAAACCGCGGCGCGGGACCCCGCACACCTGGCACGCGCACGGATTGCACGCGCGCGGCTACTTCATCCTCGAAGAGCTCTTCCCGAACCTGCTCGACGACCTGCGGGACTCCGGCGTCCCGGTCGGCGATCTCGCGCGGATGAAGTGGTACTTCAACGGGAAGCAGGTCATGCCCGCCGACAGCGGGCTGCCGTCGATCACCGCGTTGCGCCCGGTGCTGGAGCATCATCTGCGGCTGCGCACGGCGGCTCTGCCGAACGTCACCTATCGCGAACGCACCGACGTCCACGGCCTGCTCGCCACGCGTGAGGGCAAGCGGATCATCGGGGTCCGCGTGCAGGCGAGGGACGGCTCGCCGGAGGAACGCCTCGGCGCGGACCTGGTCGTCGACGCCTCCGGACGAGGTACGCGCACGCCGGTCTGGCTGGAGGAACTGGGCTTCGAACGGCCGGCCGAGGAGCGCGTGAAGGTCGGGCTGGCCTACACCACCCGGATGTTCCGCAAGCGGCCGGAGATGTTCGGCGGCTGGCAGTCGATCAACCCGGTCGCCTCGCCCGCGCATCCGCGGGGCGCGTTCTTCGGGCAGGTCAACGAAGACGAGTGCATCCTTTCGCTGACCGGCATCCTCGGCGACCATCCGCCGGCCGACGCACGCGGCTATCTCGACTACGTGAAGTCGTTGCCCGCCAAGGAGATCTACGAAGCGGTGAAGGACGCGCAACCGCTGATCGAGCCGGTGACGTTCAAGTTCCCGGCGAGCCTGCGGCGGCGGTACGAACGGCTCAAGCGGTTCCCGCAGCGGCTGTTCGTGCTCGGCGACGCGTTCTGCAGCTTCAACCCGGTGTACGGCCAGGGCATGACGGTCGCGTCGATGGAGGCGATCGCGCTGCGCGAACACCTCCGCCGCCGGTCCGAACCGGACTCGCGGCGATTCCTGCGCGAGATCGGCAAAGTCGTCAACGACCCGTGGGATATTTCGACCAGCGGCGACCTGGACTTCCCCGGCGTGGAGGGAAAGCGGACGCTCAAGGTCAAGATGGGCAACGCGTACATGGCGAAGGTCCAGTACGCGGCGACGATCGACCCTGACATCACGGCGGCGTTCATGCGGGTGGCCGGGCTGGTCGACCCGCCGACCGCGCTGATGAAGCCGGGCATCGTGCGCAAGGTGCTGCGGGCCAACCGGCGGCGTCCCGCGCCGGAGGCGACGGTGACGGAACTGCCCCGCCCGGGCAGCGAGTCGCGCGCGGCGTGACCTTGCCCTAGCGCGCGAACGGCGATCTCGCGTGACTGGACGGACGACTCGCGTGATCAGACGGCCGACTCGCGCACGGTCGCGAGTCGGCCGCCCAATCACGCGAGTCGTCCATCCAGTCACGTGTGTCGTCCATCGGATCACGCGTGTCGTCCGATCGGTCACGCGAAAACGCCGGTTCGGTACGGGTGGCCGTGAATGTTTTTCCTCCTCCGCAACAATCGAGATGCGTCATTCGGCCCATCCGGCTGATCATTGAGGTGTCGATGACCATTTCCCTGGCGGTGGGAGAGGAATTCATGAGCAGGTTCAAGAAGGTCATGATCGCGCTGGCCGCGGTCGCGGCGGTGGTACTGCTGGGGGGCGCGGCGGCGGGAACCTCCGCGAATACGAGCTGGAGACATTCCGACGCGGCGCTCGCACGTTCGCTGCAGGGCGGATTCGAAAGCGCTCACGCCGACGTCAACGGCGTCCGGTTGCATTATGTCGCCGGCGGTTCCGGCAGTCCGGTGGTCCTGCTGCCGGGCTGGCCGCAGACGTGGTGGGCGTTCCACAAGGTGATGCCGGCGCTGGCCGCGAACCACCGGGTGATCGCCGTCGACCTCCGTGGGATGGGCGGATCGTCGAAGCCGCAGGCGGGCTACGACAAGGAGACGATGGCCGCCGACATCCACGCGCTGCTCGCCAAGCTCGGGTACGCCAAGGCGGATATCGTCGGCCACGACATCGGTGCGATGGTCGCGCACAGCTACGGGATCAAATACCCGCAGGCGGTCGGGAAACTGGCGCTGATGGACGTGGTCGCACCCGACAAGAGCCTCTATCAGCTGCCGTTGCTGCCCAGTGGGCCCGGCCAGTTCTCGCCGTGGTGGTGGACGTTCAACCAGTTGCAGGGCCTGCCGGAGCAGCTCGTCTCCGGTCGCTCGCGGTACCTGGTGGACGCGATGATCGACCAGCTTTCGGTGGCGCCGTCGGCGGTGAGCGATTTCGACCGGAACGTGTACGCGCGGGCCTACCACACGCGTGAGGCCGTCCGGGCCGGGAACGGCTGGTACCGGACGCTCAACCAGGACATCGCGGCCGGATCGTCGTACGGGAAGCTGACCATGCCGGTGCTCGGTCTCGCGGGTGAGTTCAATTATCAGTACTTCACCCAGGTGATGCCGGCCAAGGCGGCCGATCCGCAGGTGGTCAAGATCGCCGGGGCCGGGCATTACCTTTCCGAGGAACAGCCGGCTCAGGTCATCGGCGCGCTGCAGAAGTTCCTTGGCTGAATCCTTCGGAGGCAGTATTGAAGGCGTCCCGGCTGACTCTCCGGTGGGATTCTGCGAAAAGGAAAAGTCCTGGAATTCCCAGCCTATCGGGCAAAGGTGGCTAAAATGAAGGTTGGTGTTACCGGTGGCACCGGGTTCATCGGGCAGTACGTCTGCGAGGAACTCGCCGCGAGAGGACACACGCCGGTCGTGTTCGACCATCGTGGCGAGGGGGACGGCGGGCCGTGGGAGGTCATGCTGGGCGACATCCGTGACGCGACGGCACTGACCGAGCTCGCCGCGCATTGCGACGGGATCATCCACCTGGCCGCCGTGCTGGGCACCCAGGAGACGATCACCAATCCGCGCCCCGCGGTGGAGACCAACGTCATGGGCGGCCTGAACTTCCTCGAGGCCGTCGCCCAGTACGACCTGCCCGGCGTGTACATCTGCGTCGGCAACCACTGGATGAACAACAGTTACTCGATTTCGAAGACCACGGTCGAGCGGTTCGTCCGTATGTTCAACGCCGACCGCGGCACCCGCGTGAACTGCGTCCGCGCGGTCAACGCCTACGGCCCGCGCCAGAAGGCCGCGCCGCCGTTCGCCGCGGGCAAGGTCCGCAAGATCACCCCGGCGCTGGTCTGCCGGGCGCTGTCCGGCATCCCGGTGGAGCTCTACGGCGGTGGACGGCAGATCTCGGACATGGTGTGGGTCGGCGACGTCGCCCGCACCCTGGTGTCCTCTTTGGAGGTCGCCGCCGAGGGGCGGGTGCTGGAGAACACGGTCGAGATCGGGCCCGCCGACTCGGTGACGATCCGCGAGGTCGCGGAGCTGGTCATCGGCCTGTGCGAGCAGCGCGGCTATCCGCGCGTCGGCATCACCGACCTGCCGATGCGCCCGGGCGAGACACCGAACACCCCGGTCACGGCCGACGTTTCGACGCTGCTTTCCGTCGGCATCGAGCCGGAATCGCTGGTCACGCTGGAGGAGGGCATGACGAAGACGGTGGACTGGTACCTCGAGCACCGCGGCACCGCCTGGGACGTCCCCCCGGCCGGCCTCCGCGCGGCCTAGGTCCCACGCGCTGCGCGGTGGGCCGGTGGCCGTTCCGTGAAGGCCTCCTTGAGGGACCCTGAGTCCCTCAAGGAGGCCTTCACGGACTTCGGGACGGGCGCGAACGAGAGCAAGGGACCTTTGCTATCGCCTCCCGTGCCTGCGGCTCGGGTGCTCGGGCCGCCAGCCCGCCGGTGTCGTAAGGCCGCGCGCGTGCAATGAAAGGCTCCTTACTTGCAAATTTTGCAAGTAAGGAGCCTTTCATTGCATCAGCGGGCGAGAGGACGGGGTCACCGGAGCAAGCAAGGGACCTTTGCTATCGCCTGCGGCCCGACCAAGTACATGAAGGCCCCCTTCCTTGCGCCAGGCGCAAGGAAGGGGGCCTTCATGTACCGCTAAGGCTTGTGGGCCTTCAGGATCAGCGAGACGCCCCGGCGCGAGCGCGTCGGGAGGTACCGCTCGACCGTGACGATCGCGGTCAGGGCGCGGTTGACCAGCCAGGGCGTGTGCTCGTTGAGCTCGTTCCCGCGGGCCGAACGCCGCCGCAGCGCCACCACCGGCCGGAGCAGGACGTTCCAGCTCCACAGCTCGTCGACGACGAAGCCGGCGTCCTCGACGACCTTCCGCAGCGAAGCCCGGTCGTAGCGGCGCACGTGATGCACCGCGACGTCGTGCGCCGACCACAGGTCCATTCCGGACGGGACGCTGATCAGCGCGGAGCCGCCGGGCCGCAGCACCCGGAACAGTTCCGCCGCGGCCTGGTCGTCTTCCTGGATGTGCTCGAGGATTTCGAACGCCACCACCAGATCGAACGACGAAGACGGCAGGGGCAGGTCACGGGCGTCGGCGTGGATCGCGTCGAGACCGCGTGAGCGCGCGATTTCGACGGCGTTCTCGTCGTAGTCCGTGGCGACGACGTCCCAGCCGCGCGAGCGCAGCACCCGCGTGTTGCCGCCGCCCGCCGCGCCGATGTCGAGCGCGCGGCCGGGCGGGCCGAGCCGGTTCAGCTCGTCGGCGAGCAGGTGCCGCTTTTCCCGGAACCACCAGTGGCGGTCCTCCATCTCGGTGATGCGTGTGACGTCCGCCGTCTTCACCGGCGCTCCTTCCGATGCTGGGCGAAGACCCAGCGGTCGAGGGCCACGAACCGCAGCAGCGTCATCAGCCCGTAGGCGACGATGAGCACGAGCAGTTCGACGACCGGCCCGGAGCCCGGGGCGATCAGGTGCAGCCCGGTCACGGCCATCGTGGTCAGCAGATACGTGGTGGCGAACAGGATCGCGGCACGCGTGTGCAACCCGAGCCGGTGCCCGCCGCCGCGGTTGAACGTCCAGCGCCGGTTCGCCTCGGTGTTGGCCACCCCGACGAGCACGAGCGCGACCAGGTTTGCCCCCGCCGGCGTCAGCGGTACCCGCAAGGGGAGGTACAGGAGCGTGTAGAGCACTGTCGAGATGACACCGATGACCGCGAACCCCAGGAACTTCGCCAAGGTCGCGGCCCGTGGTTCGGCGAGCACGGCGTCGGGATGGGTGGCGCGCAACTGCGGGATCTCCGGCACGTTCACCCGTCCTTTCCCGGCGGCGATCGCCCGGCCCACGCGGACCAGGCCCTTCAGGTTCCCCATCGCGGTCTGCGTGACCTTGACCCGCGAATCGACGTCCTCGACCCAGTCCAGCGGCACCTCGTGCACCCGCAGACCGTTGTGCTCGGCCAGCATCAGCATCTCGGTGTCGAAGAACCAGTGGTCGTCCTCGACCGCTTCCAGCAGCCCGGCCACGGCGTCGCGCCTGGCCGCCTTGAAGCCGGCGGACGTGTCGGTGCTGCGCAGCCCGAACACATGCCGCGTGATCGCGTTGTAGGTGCGGGAGACGATCTCGCGTTTGAGGCTGCGGCGGATCCGCGACCCGCGGCCGAGCCGGGTCCCGATGGTGATCTCGCAGTGCCCGCTGACCAGTGGCGCGATCAGGGGGAGCAGGCTCTCCAGCCCGGTCGACAGGTCGACGTCCATGTAGGCGACGATGTCGGCGGTGCTGGATCCCCACGTCGCCTTGATCGCCGCGCCCCGGCCGCGGACCGGCACCCGCCGCGCGGAGATGCGCGGGTTCCGTTCGGCCAGTTCGGTGGCGATCTCCCAGGTCCGGTCGGTGCTGCCGTTGTCGGCGATGGTGATCGACCAGTGAAACGGGAAGCCGTCGTCGAGGAACGCGCTCAGCGTGGTGATGCAGCCGTGCAGGGCACGTTCCTCGTCGAGCACCGGGATGACGATCTCGACGGTCGCCGTCGTGCGGCTTCCCGGGGCGAGGCGGGGTGCCGCGGTGAGTTCAGCCGTCATCGGGCATCACGCTCCCGGTTTGCAGTCGAACAGGGCGGAGGTGAAGCCCATCCACGGGTTCGCGGTGTAGGCGGGCGGCGGGACGCGGGTGCAGTTGCGCACCACCCAGTCCTTGCGGGCGAGCGCGGTCGGGCTGTCGTAGGCGAATCCGCCGAACAGCACGAACCGCACCTGTCCACTTTGGACGGCTTCCGCGAGACCGGCGGCGGTCGGCATCGGCATGGTGCCGACGAAGCCGCCCATCGGCATCACGGACAGGCCCGCCCGGATGTAGGGCGAGGCGCCGGTGCCGCCGAAGGTCGCCAGGTCGAAACGCTCGCCGCGGTCGTTGGCCTTGAGGAAACCGAGGAGCTTCTGGTCGGCGTCCGACGGCATCATCTGGAACATGATCGGCGGGGGCAACGGCATGGCCTGCCCACCGGCCGCGCCGGGCTTCGGGCCGCCCGCCATGAACTTCGTCAGGTCGATGCCGGTGGAGAGCGCGTTCGGATTCGGCCCCGCGAGCGGATTGAAGTTCTGGAACATCGCCGTCCGCGGATCCGACGGCGGCTGGAAGGTGGGCGCCGCCCAGGCGACCGGCCCGGCCAGCAGCGCGACCCCGGCCACGGCCCCGGTCACGACGGCGAACTTTCCCGTGCGGCGCAGGAGGACCAGCGCCGCGGCGAGGACGGCCGCGACCGCGACGACAGGCCGCAGCCACGGCACGTAGTCGCCGGAACGGCTCATCAGCACGAACGCCCAGGCGCCGGTGGCGAGCAGCCCGACCGGCAACACCCACGGGTGACGGCGCGTCGTCCAGGCGAAGTGCAGGCCCACGCCGCCGATCGCGGCGATCGCCGGCGCCAGGATGCTCGTGTAGTACGGGTGGATGCTCTGCGAGAAGCTGAGCGCGCCGGCGAAGAGGACGAGCCAGCCGCCCCACAGCAGCCAGCCCGCGCGCCGCGTGTCGGTGCGCGGAGCGCGGCCCGCGGCGACCAGGCCGACGACGAGCAGCAGCAGCGCCAGCGGCAGCAGCCACGAGATCTGGCCGCCGATCAGGTCGTTGAACAGCCGGAACACGCCGGTGTCGCCGCCCTGGTCGACCGGCGTGACCTTGCCGTCGGGCAGGACGGGCAGTTCGGCCGAGTTCCCCGCCTTCGCGGCGTCCGTGCGGTCGAAGAGGTTGTAGGACCAGACCATCTGCCACACCGAGTTCGAGGTGCTGCCGTCCATGTACGGGCGGGAACCCGCGGGAGTGAACGAGACGATGAGCATCCAGATCGACGACACCGCGGCGGTGACCGCACCGGCGCCGAGCAGGTGCAGCACCCGGCGTCCCGCCGAAGCCGGCGCGGCGACGAGGTAGACGATGCCGAGCACCGGCAGGATGGCCAGCGCCATGGCGAGCTTGATGTGGAAGCCGACTCCGACGAGCACGGCGGTCAGCAGCAGCCAGCGCGGCGACGCCTTCTCCAGCGCCCGCCAGAAGGCGTAGGTCGCGACGAGCAGCGTCAGGATCAGCGTCGAGTCGGGCAGGTTGACCCGGGTGGCCGCGACCGTGATCGGCGTCGCGGCGAGCAGGACGGCGGCCAGCGCCGCCGGCGCGTGCCCGGCCCAGCGGCGCACGAGCACGAACAGGACGTACACCGAGACACCGCCCGCGATGACGCCGGGCAACAGCAGCGCCCACGTCTCGTAGCCGAAGACGCGGACGGAGAGCGCCTGCAACCAGAGCGCGCCGGGTGCCTTGTCGACACTCATGAACCCGGCGGGATCGTAAGCGCCGTAAAGGAAGTTGTGCCAGTTCTGGGACATGCTCCGTACCGCGGCGGCGTAGGCGTAGTGTGCGGCGTTCCCGCCGATACCCCACCCGTAGGCGATGCCGGCGACGAGCGCGCTCAGGACGGCGATGCGTTTGGCCGCCAGTGCGGACAACCCCGTCTTGGTCTTCTTCTTCGGCGTCCGCGCGGGCGGGGCAGCGCCCCTCGGCGGGGTGCTCGTGACCGGGGTGCCTAGGTCTTGGGACACGTTCTACTCCCTTCCCAGGAATAGGAGATGACGCGGCTCACGGACGTGAGATACGCACCGCGAATTCGTGATCGTCTCCGAAAGTGTCGCACCGCGGTTTCGGCCGCGTCTTATCCCAGCCTGCGCGTTTGCCGTCCGCGTTCACCGGCGAAGTGTCCTTTGAGGACAATTGTCAGCGAAGCCGGACGGGAAGCGATTCGAGGCCGTGCATCACCATGCTGACGCGCCAGCGGAGACTTTCCGCGGGAACGGCCTCGCGCAGCTTCGGGAACCGCGTGAGCAGGGCGGCGAGCGCGATTCCGCCTTCGAGCCTGGCCATCGGCGCGCCGAGACAGTGGTGGATGCCGTGGCCGAAGGCGAGCTGCGGATTGTCCGCGCGGTCGAGCTCCAGTGTGTCCGCGCCGGGGAACCGGGCGGGGTCGCGGTTCGCGGCCAGCAGCGACACGATGACCAGCGACCGTGCCGGGATCGTCACGCCGCCGAGTTCGACTTCCTCAGTGGAGTAGCGCATCGCCGCGTGCACCGGGCTTTCGTAGCGCAGGAACTCCTCGACCGCGGCGGGCATCCCGTCCGGATTCTCTCGCAACGCGGCGAGCTGTGCCGGGTTCTCGAGCAGGGCGAGAGTGGCGTTGCCGATGAGGTGCACGGTGGTCTCGTGCCCGGCGATGAGCAGGAGGAAGACCATCGACGTCAGCTCGTGCTCCGTCAGCCGATCTTCGCCGTCGTGCACCGAGACGAGCGCCGAAAGCAGGTCCGTGCCGGGGTTCTCGCGCTTCTCGGCGAGGAGTTTCCTGACATAGCGCAGCATTTCGGCGGCCGCCGCGTCGAGTTCGTCGACGGTGAGCGCGCTGGCGGTGAGAATCTCGGTCCAGCCGTGGAAGGCGCCTGCCTCGTCCTCTGGCACACCGAGCATTTCGGTGAGGACGCGGATCGGCAGCGGCAGCGCGAGCGCCTTGATCAGGTCGACCTCGTCGAAGTCGGCCACGGCGTCGAGGAGTTCCGCTGTGATGGCTTCGATTCTGGGGCGCAGCTGGGCGATCCGGCGCACGGTGAACGCGGCGGACACCAGCTTTCGGAGGCGGGTGTGATCCGGCGGGTCGAGGTTCAGCATATGCGTGTTCATGCCGAGCCGGACGTCCTCGGACAGCCCGCGCCGGTCGCCGACGACGCCGGTGCGCCCGCTCAGCCCCGGATGCGCGAGGGCTTGGCGGACTTCGGCGTAGCCGCTGACCAGCCAGCCGCTGGTGCCGGAGGAGAGCGTGATCCTCCGGACCGGGCCGGTTTCGCGCGACGCGGTATAGGCGGCGTGCCTTTCTGGCGCGCCACCGAACAGGAAATCGGAGCTGGAAGAGGTCACTGAATCAGGTTCCCGCGCGCGCACTCGAGCCTTCTTCTCCTGGCTTGCCCGCAGCATATGAATTACGCATGAAGCGCGCGAGTTTATTGCACGTTTTTTCTTGCGGCCTACTCGAAAACTGCTCGAAGAAATCGTTGACGATCTAGGTTCGATGATCGTAACGTTGTTACCAGGACGCCGGGGGGTAACGGAACCCGCGCCTGGTGAAGTCGGAAAATCCCTGTCAATGAATCGGAGTGATTACTGTGTCCGCAAAGCTTGTCGCCAAGTTCGCCGGTTCCGCCATCGCCGCTCTCGGCCTCCTGGCCGTCGTCGCCCCTGGCGCCTCCGCCGCGGCGGCCGTCACGGTCACGCCGTCGTCGGGGCTCTCGGACGGTGCCGTGGTCCAGGTGGTCGGAACCGGCCTGACGCCGGGCGGTACCTATCGCGTCGGCGAGTGCGCCCAGGACGCGGTGGGGCAGTTCCCTTGCAGCCCTTCGCAGCAGTCGCTGGTCGCTGACGCGACCGGGAAGATCTCGGCCTCGGTCACCGTGCAGAAGAACTTCACCGGCGTGCTGCCCGACGGCAGCAGCTACGGTGCGGTGGACTGCGACGCCATCACCTGCGTCGTCGGCCTCGGTGACGCCGCCGGCAACGGTGGCGGCGTGGTCATCAGCTTCAGCTGACGCTCGCGGCCGGACCAAAACGGCGATGGAGGAATTGGGACGTCGCGTGTCCCAATTCCTCCACCGTCGAGTAAGAGGATAAGCGCCCGAAGGCCTCAATGCACGTCTTGAGTCGCGTCAGGTGGTCGGTCCGTGAAGGCCTCCTTGAGGGACCCAGAGTCCCTCAAGGAGGCCTTCACGGACTACAAGGGCTGGGGGCGAGAACGCCTCGCTCGACGGCACGGCACCTTTCCTTACCTCTCAAGAGAACTGTCCTTGCCGCTCACGACCGCCGTCAGACACCCACGTGGCTTCGCCTACTGTCCAGCGTTGGTGACTCCAGCCGGATCTCGCGTGTTTCCCGCCGTAACTCACGTGATTGGGGCCGTATCTCACGTGATTGGAGCCGTAACTCACGTGAGTTACGGCCTTGATCACGCGAGTTACGGCTCCAATCACGTGAGTTCCGTGTCTGGACACGCGAGTCGCGTCAAAGGTCACCGAAGACGCGAGCTCAGAGCGTCTCCGCGAGCAGCCCGCGTTTCCGCAGCAGCGGCATGACGCCTTCACCGAACGTATAGGCCTCTTCGAGGTGCGGTTGAGCGGAAAGGATCAGGTGGTCGAGTCCGAGGGCGTGGTATTCCTCGATCCGTTCGGCCACTTCTTCGTGGCTGCCCACCAAGGCCGTGCCGACGCCGGGACGCACCAGGCCGTAGCCCGCCCACACGTTGGGGTGGATCTCCAGCGAGTCGGTGCTGCCGGAGTGTAGCGCCGCCATCCGCCGCTGGCCCTCGGATTCGGTGGCGGCGAACCGTTCCTGCGCCTGCCGGATCCGGGCCGGGTCCATCCCGGCGAGCAGCTGGTCGGCCACTTTCCACGCTTCGGCCGAGGTGTCCCGGCTGATCACGTGGAATCGCGTGCCGAAGCGCAACGAGCGACCCAAGGTCTCAGCTCGCGCACGCGACCGTTCGAGGTGCGAGGCCATCGCCGCGGGCGTTTCGCCCCACATCAACAGTACGTCCGCCTGCGCGGCCGCGACTTCCAGCGCGGCCGACGAAGAACCGCCGAGGAACAACGTCGGCCGCACCGCGTGCGGGCGGGCGACCATGCCGGCCTTCAAGGTGTAATGCGTGCCGGTGAAGTCGAACCGCGAACCCGGCCAGGCCTGGCGGAAGACGTCCATGAACTCGCCGGTGCGCGCGTACCGCTGGTCGTGGTCGAGCCAGTCGCCGTAGCGGCGCTGCTCGTCGGGGTCGCCGCCGGTCACGATGTTCAGCAGCAGCCGCGAATCGGAGACGCGCTGGAACGTCGCCGCGGTCTGGGCGGCCAGCAGCGGTGAGACGAAGCCCGGCCGCATCGCGATCATGAACTTCACCGACCGCGTCACGCCCACCAGCGCCGACGCCACGACCCACGGGTCCTCACAGAACAACCCGAACGGCGTGAGCATCCCGGTGAACCCGAAGCGGTCGGCGGCGAGCGCGACCTGGGTCAGGTACTCGATGTCCGGTTCGCGCCGGGCGCCGGGTGCCGTGACACCGTCGGCGGTCTTCGCCACTTCCCGCCCGTCGCCGTGTGACGGCAGGAACCAGTGCAGTTGCAGGCTCATGAGTGCTCCCCGAACAGTGAGTGCGCGATCGCTTCCAACGGTCCCGAGGCGAGTTCCGCCTCCAGCCACAACGCGCGCCGGAACCAGCGGTGCAGCGGGAATTCCCAGGTGACGCCCATCCCGCCGCAGACCTGGATCGCGGTCTCGCAGACGGTGATCGCCGCGCGGCTCGCGGCGTGCGCGGCGCACGCGACGGCCTCCGCGGAGAGGGCTTCGCCCGCCGCGGCGCGATAGGCCAGCGAACGCGCGAGCTCGACCTCGGCGTAGCCATCGGCGAGCTGCTGGCTCACCGCCTGGAAGGAACCGATGGGCCGGTCGAACTGGGTCCGTGCCTTCGCGTGCTCGACGGCGATCGCCAACGCCCGGTCCGCGACGCCGATGGCCTCGCCCGCGAGCAGGGTCGTCGCCCGGCTGCGGATCGCGGTGAGCAGCGGCGCGGCGGCAGTCGGCCCGATCAGCAGCCGTCCCTCGGCTCCGGCCAGCGCGATGTCCGACGTCGCCCGAAGCGGGTCGACGCCGTCGCGCGCGGACAGCGAGGCGGCAGCCGGGTCGATGCCGAACAGCGCCACCCCGGCCGGGGTGCGGGCGGCGACCAGGATCTCCGTGGCGACGTCGGCGTGCAGGACGGCCTGCACCGCGCCGTCCAGCCGCCAGCCGTCGTCGCGACGTGCCGCTCGACAGGTGTCGCCGCCGTCGGCCAACGTCGCGGGGCCAGGCGGTTCGACCCCCGCGGCCCGGTACACCGGCAGCGCGAGCCCGGCCGTGGCGAACCAGGGCACCGGGTGCAGCGCGCGGCCGCCCTCTTCGGCCAGTAGGACGAACTCCGCCAGGCCGAGGTCCGCGTCCAGCCAGCCCTGCCGGACCAGTTCGGGCCACGCGGCGAGATCCTGCTCGCCGTCGTCGGCCAGCGCCGCGATCCGATCGAGGCCGTACGTGTCCTCGAGATAGGTGCGGGCGGCGGCCTTGAGCCCGGTCTGGTCCTCGGTCAGCGCGAAGTCCATCGATGCTCCCTCACTGCCTTGGTGAACCCGCGTCCGCGATCGACGTCGGCAGGCCGCGGCTTGGTCTTCCACCTCACGACGGTCAACAGGGCGCCCTGCCACCGCGATAGCGGGGCCTTCGGCCGGGCGGGTTCACGCGTTCGGTCACTTCTCTCGTCCATCTTCAGCTCCGCCAACCGGTGCTCCCTAACGTGATTTCGGCAGGCCGAGGACCCGCTCCGCGACGATGCCGCGCAGGATTTCCGACGTTCCGCCCTCGATGCTGTTGGCCCGGCTGCGCAACCGCTGGTGCTGCCAGTAGCCGCCCCAGAAGGCGTCGGTCCCGTCCGCCGCCGCGCCCGCGCCGAGCAGCCGCAGCGCGAGCGCGCTCACCCGCTGGTTCGCCTGCGACCAGCGCAGTTTCAGGATCGAGCTCTCCGGTCCCGGTTCGCCGGTCCGTTCCATCGCGGCCAGCGCGCGGTATCCGGTGAAGCGCAGACCCTGCAGATCGACGTAGAGCTCGGCGATCTCGGCGCGGACCCGCGGGTCGGTGTCGCCTCCGCACGCCTTGGCGGTCTTGACCAGCCTGTCGAGCTGGACGGCCAGCCGCGCGGTGAGCGTGATGCCGAACGTGCCGCGTTCATGCGCGAGGGTGGTCAGCGCGACGCGCCAGCCCTGTCCCGGTTCGCCGAGCACACAGTCGTCGGGGATTTCGACACCGCTCACCAGGATCTGGTTGAAATCGGTGTCGCCGGACAATTGACGCAGCGGCCGCACCTCGACACCGGGTGCGCGCATGTCGAGCAGGAAACAGGTCAGCCCGCGGTGTTTGGCCGCGTCCGGTTCCGTGCGGGCGAGCAGCAGACAATGGTCGGCCAAATGGGCGTAGGAGGACCACACCTTTTCACCGTCGACGACGTAGCCGCCGTCGACGCGGCGGGCGCGGGTGCGCACCGATGCGAGGTCCGAGCCGGCGTCCGGTTCGGAGAAGCCCTGGCAGAAGATCGTTTCCCCGGAAAGGATGCGGGGGAGATGGGTGGCCTTCTGCGCGTCCGTTCCATAGTGGACGATCGCGGGGCCGACCATGCCGAGCCCGATCACCCCGGCGTGGTCCGGCGCCTCGGCCAACGCGCTCTCTTCGGCGTAGATCGCTTGATAAGCAGGGGAAAGCCCTCGTCCGCCGTGTTCGGCCGGCCAGGTCAGCCCCGCGTATCCGGCCGCGTGCAGCGCCTTGCTCCAGGCACGCAATTCGTCGGCGGCCCAAGCACGAGGCGCGCTCGGCGTGCTTTCGGGTAACTGTCCGGCGAGCCAGGCTTTGAGGCCCGCCCGGAATGCCGCCTGATCTTCGCTGTCGTCCAGCCGCATGTACGCACCATAACCAGCGTCGATGATCGTGAGGGGCCGCGCGAGCGATTCCCGCAACTATGGAGAACCGCTGGTCGGCTCCGCAATCCGTGAGACGTTCGCCCGCCGAGGGCCGCACCACGATGGGGAAGCCGGGCACCCCGTCCGGTGGAGAGGCAGGTACCCGCCCGTGGCCGCGCTGAACGACCGGACCCCGGTCATCGTCTCCGCCGTCCGCACCCCGCTCGGCAAACGCGGTGGGGTGCTCGCCGAGCTGAAGGCCGTCGAGCTGATGCGGCACGTCCAGCTGGAGGTCATCGCCCGCGCCGGTATCGAGCCCGGCGACGTCGACCAGATCATCGGCGGCTGCGTGACCCAGTCCGGCGAGCAGAGCCTCAATGTCACCCGCAACGCCTGGCTCAACTCCGGTTTCGACCCTGCCGTCGGATGCTCCACAGTGGACGTCTCTTGTGGATCGGCACAGCAGGCGAACCATCTGATCTCCGCGTTGATCGCCGCGGACGCGATCGACACCGGGATCGCCTGCGGCGTCGAGTCGATGAGCAGGGTGCCGATCGGCACGAACCTCTACCAGGGCCCCGGGCACTACAAGACGCGGGACTATCCGTGGGACGACCCGCCGAAGGCCCAGTTCGGTGGCGCCGAGCGGATCGCCGCGCGCGAGGGCATCGGGCGCGCGGACGCCGACGACTACGGTCTCCTCTCCCAGCAGCGCGCGGCCCGTGCGTGGCAGGAGGGCCGATTCGACCGTGAAGTCTCCCCTGTCGGCACGGTCATCCGCGACGAGGGCATCCGCGAAACCACCCGCGAGGGGCTCGCCGCGTTGCGGCCGAACATCGAGGGCGCGGTGCACACCGCCGGTTCGACGTCACAGATCTCCGACGGGGCCGCCGCCATTCTCTGGATGTCGTATGGGAAAGCCCGCGCGCTCGGCCTGACGCCGCGCGCGAGGCTGGTCGGCCAGGTCGTCACCGGCGCCGATCCCTACTACCTGCTCGACGGTCCCGTGGTCGCCACCGAACGAGTGCTGCGCCGGACCGGACGGCGACTGTCCGATGTGGACATCTGTGAGGTGAACGAGGCCTTCGCCGGCGTGGTGCTGAACTGGGCCAAGGCGCACGGCGCGGACATCGACCGCGTCAACGTCAACGGCGGCGCCATCGCGCTCGGTCACCCGCTGGGCGCGACCGGGACCCGCCTGCTCGTGACGGCACTGCACGAACTCGAACGCACCGGCACCTCGACCGCGCTGATCACCATGTGCTGTGGCGGTTCGCTCGGCACGGCCTCACTGCTGGAAAGGCTTTGACCATGCGCGAAGAGGAGTTCTTCCGCCGGGCACGGGCAGGTTCGGCCGGCCCGCTGGAGGGTGTGCGCGTCCTGGACGTGACCAAGGTCTGGTCCGGTCCGCTCGCCACCTGCGTGATGGCGGACATGGGGGCCGACGTGGTCCGGATCGAACTCGCCGACGGCCACGACGGCGAGGTGCCGCCGAACATCCCCGGCACCGGGCTGTCGTGGTTCCGGGAAACCGTGCACCGCAACAAACGCAGTGCCGGGCTGGACCTGCGCGTCGACACCGACCGCATGCGCTTCCTGGAACTGGTGGCGCACGCGGACATCGTGGTCGAGAACTACAAACCCGGCACGCTGGACGGCTGGGGCGCCGGGTACGAGGCCTGCCGGTCGGCACGCGAGGACGTCGTGTTCGTGTCTGTGTCCGGATTCGGGCAGTACGGCCCGAAATCGCATCTGCCCGCCTACGACCCCGCGATCCAGGCCGCGGCCGGGTGGATGTCGCTCAACGGCCTGCCCGAGGGGCCGCCGGTGCGTGCTCCGACGTTCCTCGCCGACGAGCTGGCCGGCCTGCACGCGGCGATCGGCGCGCTCGCCGCGCTGGCGCACCGGAACCGGACCGGCGAAGGTCAGCACGTCGACGTGTCCATGGTGGACTGCCTGCTCGCCAGCAGCAGCGGCCTGCCGACCCTCGCCGCGACCGGTGCCCCGCCGCCGAGGGTCGGCAACGAGACCGATTTCGTCGTGCCCGCCAATGTCTACGAATGCGCGGACGGCCATTTGTATCTCGCCGTCGCGATCAACCGGCATTGGCGCGCGCTCGCCGAGATCATCGGCAGGCCGGAACTCGGTCTCGCGGACGGTTTCCGCACGGCCGCCGAACGGATGACCAACCGCGACGCGATCAACACGATGATCTCCGGCTGGTGCGCGGGACGTCCGCTCGCCGAAGCGCTCGACGTGCTGAACGGCCGCGGGCTCGTCGCCGCGCCGGTGCGCACGCTCACCGAAGCCGTCGCCGACGAGCACGTCCAAGCGCGGGCGATGCTTCAGGAAACGGTGCTGAGCAATGGCACCACCGCGCCGATCGTCGGGCCGGCGGTGAAATTCTCCCGTACTCCGACGAAGGTCCGCCACGGTGCGCCGCGGCCGGGCGCGGACACCGCCGAAGTACTCGCGGAGCTCGCGGCAAACGATGAGAAGAATAGTTTGCGCCGCGCTTCTTAAAATGGAAACAAATTGTGCTGGAAAACGAGGAGGCGTCGTGGCGGAGCACCACCGGGCCCTGGTCACCGGGGCTTCACGAGGGATCGGCCGGGCCGTGGCGCTGCGGCTGGCCCAGGAGGGCTACGCCGTCGCGGGTTGTTTTTCGAAAGCGAGCGCCGCGTCGGAAGAAACCGAAGAGGACATCGCCGCCGTCGGTGTGCCCTCGTATTTCGCGGAATGCGACGTCGCCGATTCCGAAGCGGTCGAGCGGTTCGTCAAGGACGCCGAGGAGAAGCTCGGCCCGATCGATCTGCTGATCAACAACGCCGGGATCACCAAGGACAGCCCGCTGGTACTCGCCAGCGCCGAGGACTGGCACGCGGTACTGGCCACGAACCTCACCGGCACCTGGAACTTCTGCCGCACCATGGCCTTCCGGTTCATGAAGAACCGCGGTGGCGTCGTGGTCAACATGTCCTCGGTCGCCGGCGTCCACGGCCACGCGGGCCAGACCGCCTACTCCGCGAGCAAGGCCGGGATCATCGGCTTCAGCAAGTCGCTGGCCAAGGAGGTCGCCGGGCACGGTGTCCGGGTCAACGTCGTCGCCCCCGGTTTCATCGAGACCGACATGACCGGTTCCCTCGGCGAAAAGCAGCGCGCCAAGGCGCTCACGCAGATCCCGGCCAAGCGGTTCGGCACCGGCGAGGACGTCGCCGAACTGGTCGCGTTCCTGGTGTCCGACCGCGCCTCCTACATCACCGGACAGGTGCTGCAGATCGACGGGGGGATCACGCTGTGACTCCGATCCCCGCCTACGCCGCACCGTTGCGGGCGGTCGACACGCTGGACGTCCGGCGGCACGGGGACGATCTGGAGCTCGTCGCCCGGATCACCGTGGACGGCAAGGAACCCAATCTGCGCGGGCATTTCCCCGGTCAGGCCGTGTACCCCGGCGTCTTCGTCATCGAGACGCTGGAGCAGGCGATGCGGGAGGCCACCAACGCGCGGTTGCGCACCGTCCGCTCGGTCCGGTTCCTGGCGCCGCTGCTCGACGGCGACCTCATGGTGCTCACGGCCACCGCGAAGCGCACCCCGGACGGCTGGGAAGTCATCGGTAGGGCCGTGCTCGGCGAGACGACGACGGCCAAGGTCCGCGCCACCTTCGAGGAGGACGCGGAATGACCGAGCATCACGACATCCGGATCCTGCTGCCGCAGCGGTATCCGCTGCTGCTGGTGGACCGGGTGCTGGACCTGGTCCCCGGCGAGTCGATCGTCACGATCAAGGCGGTCACCGGCACCGAGCCGTGCTACGCGGGGATTCCCGACGGAGCATCGGCGAGCCGGTACGACTACCCGAAGTCGCTGATGATCGAGTCGTTCGGGCAGAGCGCCGCGCTCCTCTGGCTCGACGGCCGCGCGCCGGTCGAGGACGACGACTCGACGTTGATGTTCATCGGTGCCCGTGACTACCACTTCACGGCCGCCGCCCGCCCTGGTGACGTGCTGCGCCACGAGGTCCGCCTGGAATCGGTACTGGCCGACACGGCCTTCGCCACCGGCCGGACCTGGGTCGGTGATCGCCTGATCGCCACCGTCACCACCTTGACCGCGACGCGGCGCCCTGTGCGGCCCGCGGCGTGAGAACCGCACGCGGACAACGAAACCGGAGGATCGTCATGACGCAGACCGACACCCAGCTCGAGGAGCTCCGCGAGCTGGTCGCCGAGGTGCTCGAGCTCGAGCCCGAGGAACTTGAGGACAACGGGGACTTCATCGACGACTACGAGGCCGATTCCCTGCGTGCCATCGAGATCCTCGCCAGGATCGACAAGCAGTACAAGATCGAGATCCCGCAGGCCGAACTGCCGGAGCTGCGCACGCTCAAGGCGGTCAACGACGCCCTGATCCGGCACTCCGTCAAGAAGGGATGAACCGTGGCCCGCGTTGTCGTGACCGGGGTCGGCCCGGTGTCGAGCATCGGGATCGGGATAGCCGCGTTCGCCGAGGCGCTGCGCACCGGCCGATCCGGGATCTCGCCCATCACCAGCTTCGACCCGGCCGGGTTCCCGCACCGGAACGCGGGCGAGGTCCAGACCTTCGATCCGGGTGCCCAGCTCCGCCGGGTCGACCCGGCGGAGTGGGGCCGGTCCAGCCAGTTCGCGGCCAGTGCCGCGCGGCTGGCGCTCGCCGACGCCCGGCTCGACCTGACGTCGGTGGCGCCGGGGCGTGCCCACGCGATCATGGGTACCACCAGCGGTGAGTCCGCGGTCGCGGAGGCGCTCACCGCGCAGATCATCGAGGGCGGTTTCGCCGCGCAGGACCCGGCCCTGCTGACCCAGCTGCCTGCCAACCGGCTGGCGAACGCGGTCAGCGAGGAGCTGGGCTTGTCCGGCGAGTCGCTGACCATCGCGACCGCCTGCTCGGCGAGCAACTACGCGATCGGCTACGCCTACGACCTGCTGGCCGGAGGCGAGGCCGACGTCGTCTTCGCCGGCGGCGCCGATTCGGTGTGCCGCTGGGCGCACGCCGGGTTCTACCGGCTCGGCGCGCTGGCGAAGGACGCCTGCACCCCGTTCGACAAGGACCGCGCGGGGATCCTCACCGGCGAGGGTGGCGCCGTGCTCGCCCTGGAAACCTACGAACACGCCCGGAAAAGGGGCGCCACGGTCTACGCGGAACTGCTCGGGTACGGCGTCAACTGCGATGCCATCCACCCGGTCACGCCGGACGCGCCGACGGTCGCGGAATGCATGCGCATCGCACACCGCAACTCCGGCATCTCACCGTCCGATGTGGACTACATCTGCGCGCACGGCACCGGCACGCAGGTGAACGACCTGGTCGAGAGCAAGGCCGTGATCGAGGTCTTCGGCGAGCGCCCGCCGCCGATCAGCTCGATCAAGTCGATGCT
This sequence comes from Amycolatopsis sp. WAC 01375, assembly GCF_003947325.1. Taxonomy (NCBI): domain Bacteria; kingdom Bacillati; phylum Actinomycetota; class Actinomycetes; order Pseudonocardiales; family Pseudonocardiaceae; genus Amycolatopsis; species Amycolatopsis sp. WAC 01375. Next base: position 172,023 of record NZ_QHHW01000026.1, on the reverse strand, counting down.
CGGCCACACCATGGGCGCGGCCTGCGGGTTCGGGGCGATCGCCTCGACCATCGCGATCGACCGCGGTTTCCTGCCGCCCACGGTCAACTGGACCACCGCGGATCCGGAACTGGGCGTCGACCCGGTGCCGAACGCGGCCCGCCCGGCGACCGTGCGGGTGGTCCAGAACGACGGTTTCGCCTTCGGTGGCAACAACGCCATCGTGATGTTGGGAGCGCCAGAATGAGCGGTGTGGTGGTGACCGGCTGGAGCGCGCTGACCTCCGCGGGCGTCGGCGTGGACGCGCTGGCGAAGCGGCTCGCTCTGGCCGAGGCGGGCCAAGTCGAAAAGGGCCACGAGATCGGCGACCTCTACGAAGAGCCGCTGCCCGCGACGAGCGGGCACTTCCTCAACAGCTTCAGCCCACGCGAACACCTGGGGCGCAAGGGGACCAGCACCTACGACCGGGCCACCGGGCTGGCCGTGGTGTGCTGTCAGGAGGCGTTGCGCGAGGCCGGGGTGTCCCTCGACGACGAGGTCCGGCCGCGGATCGGCGTGGTGCTCGGGACCTCGCTGGGCAGCTTCAAGTCCACCAGCGACTACACCCGCGAGACCCTGGTGCAGGACAAACCGTACCTGGTCAACCCGATGCTGTTCCCGAACACGGTGATGAACTGCGCCGCCGGGCAGGTCGCCATCCGGTTCGGTCTGCGAGGGGCGAACACCACCATCGCGGGCGGCACCCTCGGTTTCCTCAACGTGCTGCGGTACGCCGGCAACGCCATCGAGCGCGGTCACGTCGACGTCGTCGTCGCGGGCGCGGTGGAGGAGTTCACCCCGCACCGCGCGTGGGCGACCCATCTGACCGGGGCGACCGACGTCGTCGCCGCCGGTGAGGCGGCCGGGATGTTCGTGCTGGCCAAGGAGAACACCCCGGAGTGGGCGGGCACGCGGCAGCGCGCCGGCGTCCTCGCGGTCGCGACGGCATACGGGCCGGGCGGTGGTGAAGCGGCCGAGACCGCGCTCGCCGGATGTGTGCATCGCGTCCTCGCGAAGGCGGGCGTCGACGCGTCCGAAGTGTCCACTGTGTACACCGGTGAGGTCGAAGACGGCGACGAGCGCGAGTACGGCCCGATCGTCCGAGCGCTGGGCCACCGCCCGGAGCGGGTCATGGTCAAGCGGCTGTTCGGCGAATGCGACGCGGCCTCCGGCGCGGTGGCGCTGGGTGTCCTGCTGGCCGAAGACCGCGATGTCCGCCCCGGCGGGCTGAGCCTGCTCACCGCGCGGGGCGCGGACGGTGCCGTCGGCGCCGCCATCGTGAGGAGGTACGCCGATGGCGGTCTTGATCGCGGGTAGCGCGGTGCGCACCTGCCTCGGTTCGGGAGCGGAGACGTTCGACGGTCTCCTCCGCGGCGTTTGCGGCGTCTCACCGCTGCGGTACGGCGATTCCGGACAGCTGAACGTGGCCTATGGCTACCACGCCGAGCTGGCCGGTGAGCCGTTCCGCGCGGGACGGCTACTGGCCGAATGTCTGAAGGAAGCGGTCGCGCAGTCCGGATTGGACACTGCGACGCAACGGGTCGCCGTCCTCGTCGGCACGGGACTGCGCGAGTTGTCCGCGGTGGAACGGCTGGCGCTCACCGGTGAGCCGGTGTCCGCCGGACGGCTGGACTTCGCCGACGTCGTGGCGGAAACGCTGCCCGGCGCCACGTACGTGACCACGGTCGTCAACGCGTGCAGCGCCGGCGGCCATGTGCTCGCGCTCGCACAGGACATGCTGGAACTGGGCGAATGCGACGCCGTCGTGGTCGCCGCCGCCGACGCGATGACGCGGTCGATGCTCGCCATGGTCGGGCGCGTCGCCGAGACACCGACCGAGCGTGTCCGCCCGTTCGACCGCGAGCGTACCGGCGTACTCCTCGGCGAGGGCGCGGCGGCGCTCGTCGTCGTGCCCGAGAGCTGGGACGGCCCGGCGCTCGGCCGGGTCGCCGCGACCGGGCTTTCCTGCGACGCCCACCACGCCACGGCGCCGGACATCGAGGGCATCGCCCGCGCGATGTCCGACGCCTACACGCGTGCGGACCGCGCACCGTCCGATGTGGACCTCGTGGTCGCACACGCGACCGGCACCGCGCTCAATGACCCGGTCGAATGCGAGGCGATGCGCAAGGTCGTGCTCGGCGGCGGCGGGAACCCGCTGGTCACCGCGGTGAAGGGGTCGACCGGCCACACCTCGGGCAGCGCCGCACTGGTCAATGTGGACGTCGCGCTGCGGATCTTCGCCTCCGGCGAGGTGCCCGCGGTCGCCGGCCTGACCGACCCGCTCGACGAGGGCATCGGATTACGGCTGGTCATCGGGGACACGGTCACCGCGCGGCCGGATCTGGTGCAGGTCAACTCGTTCGGCTTCGGCGGGGTCAACGCCGTCACCCTGCTGGAGCGCGTATGAAAGCCCGGTTGCTGCTCACCGGCTGGAGCCTGCACCTGCCGGGAATCGCGGAGTTCGACGGCGCGCCGCCGGAGAAGGCCGCCACCGTACTCGGGCGGAAAGGCCTGCTGTACAAGGAACCCTCGACCCGGCTGGCGTTGTGCGCGGTGCATCGTGCGCTCGGTTTCGAACCAGGGCACCGGGTCACCGGGCCGATCGAGACCGGCACCGCCGTGGTCGCGTGCAGCAACCTCGGCAATGTCGAGACGGTCGCGAAGGTCACGCGCGCGGTCGAGGCGGAAGGCGGCCGCGGGGTGAGCGTGCTCGACGCGCCCAACGTGTCGCCGAACGTCGTGGCCAGCACGGTCGCGCTGTGGTTCGGCTTCGGCGGCCCCAACCTGATGCTGTGTTCCGGCAGTACGGCCGGGCACGCCGGCCTGCGGATGGCGAGTCTGCTGCTGCGCTCCGGCCGGGCCACGCGGGTGGTGCTCGTCGGCGCCGAACCGGAGGACGAAATCGCCTCGATCCTGCACGACGGACCGCTGCGCTCCGGGAGCGCTTGCGTGATCCTCGAACCCTGGCGCGAGAACGCCGGGCCCCTGGTCGTCGACGTCGACCCGGTCGCGCCGCCGCCCCGGCGCACGGTCGGATCCGGCGGTTTCGACATCAAGGAACGGTGGGGCGACTTCTACGGCGCGCACGGGGTCGTGGAGCTCGCGCTCGCCGCCCACCTCGCCGTGGCGGAAGGCGAAGGCCGCGTGGGCATCGGCCCGCACCGGCCGGACGGCGGGCCGTCGGTTTCGGTCGCCGTCACACACCACAGCGATGAGATGGGGTACCGGTGAACGGTTCGGCGGTGAAGGCGCACACGATCTCGCCCGGCAGGCCCGGTGCGCCGCTGGTGCTGTTCGCACACGGGATGGAAGGCCACTGGAAGAGCTGGACGCCGCTGGCCGCGCATCTCGACCAGGGCTACCGGGTCGTTTCGCTGGAGCTGCCGTGGAAGGCGGGCAACGACTTCCGCTGGCGCAACCGCTCCTTCGGCAAATGGCTCGGCGACGGCCTGGACATGGTCGGCGCCACTCCGGACGTCCTCGTCGCGCATTCGTTCGGTGCCAACGCCGCGCTGGACCTGATGTGCGGGCTCGACCCGCGCGTCGGTTCGTCGGTGGCGTTGTTCTGCCCGTTCTACCGGCTGCCCCGGTTCGAGGTGACGTGGCGGATGTTCGAGCGTTCGCGCGAGACGTTCACCGCGCACGTCGGCGAGGGGGTCCGCGCCCGGCTCGGCAAACGGGCGGCCACTTTGGATCCCGAGGTCGTCGACGGCATGGTCAAGATCGCGTTGAACCGCGCCGGGCCGCTCGGCTTCGCGGCGGTGTTCGACCGCTACGCCGCGAGCGCCGACCTCCAGCTCGGCAACGTCGAGATCCCGACGAAGGTGCTGGTCGGCGGCATGGACCCGACGCTGCCCGCCGAATCGGCGCGCGCTCTCGCCGACGGCATGCCGGGGGCGACGCTGCACACGCTCGACCGCGGCGACCACTTCTTCCACGTTCGCTACGCCCGGTACGCCGCGGCCGAGGTGACCGGCCTCGTCGAAGACGTCCGGACCATTCCGAAGGTAGGTGAGCTCCGATGACCGCAGTCCTGCGGCCAAGCCGGACCGTCACGCACGGCCGCCCCGCGTTCGAGGGCGCCAACATCCGCACCTGGATCGGTTTCAAGCACTTCATGTACCTGGTCGAGCAGGGTGTCCTGCAGTGGCTGCGCGACCAGGGCACGAGTGCGCGCGACCTGTTCCTCGAGCACGGCCTCGGCGCGGAGATCGTGGACTGCTCGGTGCAGCTGCCCGCGGTGCTGGAACTCGACGACGAGGTCGAAGTCGAGGTCACCCCCGGCCGCGGCGACAAGCTGAACGTCCAGCTCTCCGTGGTCCGCGACGGGGAGAAGGTCACCGTGCTGCGCGGCAAGGTCACCGTCGCGCTGGTCCGCGAGCGGGCGGCCGACGGCACGGCGGCCGCGCCCGAGACGTTGGCGCATCTGGAGGTCCCGGCGCTGACGTCCACAGTGGAGCGGATCGCCATCCCGGCGGGCGAGACCGCCGAGTCGGTGCTGACCGCGGCGCCGGGCGCGTTCCTGTGGTCCTGGCGAGCGCCGTACTTCTACTGCCACTACTCCGACCGCGTCCAGCATTCCGGTTTCGTCCGGACGCTGGAGGAGGTCGTCGACCGGTACCTCGCCGAACGCGGCATCTCCGTCGGCCGCATGCTGTCCGAACGCGCGTGGATCCCGGTCGTCTCCCGCGCCCGCGTCCGGCTGCTGGAGGACGCGCGCATGGAGGAGACGGTGCACACGGTGTTCACCGTCACCGACATCCTGCGCGGGGTCATGTTCGACGGCCGGATGGACTGCTACGTCCAGCGTGGCCAGGAGCTGGTGCCGGTCGCGACCGCCCAGATCCTGCACGGCTACGCCATCGCGGCCGGTCCTGGCGCGGGCGGGATGGCGCAGCTGGACGAGGGTGTCGTGCACGCGCTGATCGGGGACCGGGCGTGAGCCGGCCCGCCAAGCTGTACTTCTCGCTGCGCAGCCCGTACAGCTGGCTCGCGATCAACAAGCTGCGCGCCGAGGTACCCGGTGCACTCGAACAGCTGCAATGCCTCCCGTACTGGGATCCGGACACGGTCACCGGGGCCGGCCTCGACGAGCGCGGCGGCGAGTTCCACTACGTGCAGATGAGCCGCGCGAAGCATCTGTACATGTTGATGGACACCAAACGGATCGCCGAGCAGCAGGGCCGCAAGATGGCCTGGCCGATCGACATCGAACCGTGGTGGGAGCTGCCGCATCTGGCCTGGCTGCGTGCCCGCCGCGAGGGTGTCGAGTGGCCGTTCTACGACGCGCTGAACGACGCGCGCTGGGGTCGCGGCGAGAACATCTGCGAGCCCGGCATCGTGCGTGCGGCGGCCGAGCGGGCCGGGCTCGACCCGGAACTGGCCGTGGGCGCCGTCGACGACCCGGAGATCCGCGCCGAGGGTGTCGAATGCCTCTACCAGGCCTATCTCGACGACATCTTCGGCATCCCGTACTTCAAGTGGGGCCGCCACCGCTTCTGGGGATTCGACCGGCTGGACGGCTTCCTCGGGGTCTGGCAGCCCACGGTGCGAGAGGAGCGTGCGGCATGAGCGAGGACCAGGAGGCCACGGTCACCGAGCTGCCCACCGACCAGTGGTACGGCGTACCCGCCGAACTGCTGGACGAGGGGGCCGCCTACGACTGGGACAGCCCGGGCGGCTGCGGATGAGGACCGTCGAAGAGGAACGGCTCTACCGCAAGCAACGCCTGGCGGCGACCATGCGGCTGTTCGCGGTGCGCGGTTTCGACGAGGGCGCGGGCGGGCACGTGACCGCCCGCGACCCCGGCGACCCGGACCGGTTCTGGATCAACCCGTTCGGTGTCCACTTCGGACACGTCCGGGTCAGCGACCTGCTGCTGGTCGACAGCCGGGGTGAAGTCGTCGAAGGCGACGGGAGGATCAACCCGGCCGGGTTCGTCATCCACTCGCACGTCCACGCGGCGCGTCCCGACGTCGTCGCCGTCGCACACGCGCACTCCACCTACGGGCGCGCGTGGGCGGCGCTGGGCCGCAAGCTCGACCCGATCACCCAAGACGCCTGCGCGTTCTACGAGGACCACGAGGTCTTCGACGAATTCGGCGGCGTGGTGCTGGATTCCGACGAGGGCAAGCGGATCGCGGTCCGCCTCGGCACGGGCAAGGCGGTGATCCTGCGCAACCACGGGCTGCTCACGGTCGGCGGCACGGTGCAGGAGGCGGCCTGGTGGTTCACCACCATGGACGGCTCGTGCCACGTGCAACTGCTCGCGGAAGCGGCCGGGAAGCCGGTGCCGATCGAGCCCGCGGTCGCGCGGCACACCGCGTCGATGATCGGTACGCCGGGGATGGGGCGGCTCAACTTCCGGCCGCTGTACGCCGATCTCGTGCGCCGCCAACCGGACTTGCTGGATTGAGTCTGCCGGCGGCGCCGCCGGTCTCGTCACAGAGGCACTACCCACCGGTGTGATCCCTGGCAACACACTTTGCCTTACTCGTCGAATACCTGGAAACGACCGGACGCGGGTTCACCAAAGGAGATTGAGGGGAAGGTCATGCCGACGCTACTGAACGACTACATCGCCGAGGACGGGACCGGGGTCGCGATCGTCGACGAGGCGGGCGCGGTCGGGTGGCGGCTGCTGGGGGAGCGGGTGAACCGCTGGATCGCCCTCCTGCGTGACCGCGGGATCGGCGAGGGTGACCGGCTGGCCTGTGTCCTCGGCAACCGTCGCGAGACCTTCGAGGTCCTCCTGGCTTGCCTGCACTCCGGGATCACCGTGGTACCGATCAACTGGCATCTCACCGATCCCGAAATCGCTTACATCGTCTCGGACTCCGGGAGCAAGGCGCTGGTCGTCGAGCCTTCGTACGCCGAGACGGCCGGCCGCGCGGTCGCCCGTTCCACGGGGGAATGCGCGACGCTGATCGTCACCGGTTCCGCGGACGAGGCCGGTTTCGAAGCGGCGGAACCGTTGCTGGCGCGGATGTCCTCGGCCGAACCCGATGGACAGACCTGCGGCGCCACGATGTTGTACACCTCGGGCACGACGGGCGCGCCCAAAGGCGTGGTGAACGGCCTGTTCGTCGTCGGCGCGCCGTTCTCCCGGGTGGCGAAGCTGACCCGGTACGCGCACGTCGTCCTGGACGTCCCGTCGCGCGAACGATGCCTGCTCGACGGTCCTTGGTACCACTCGTCCCAGCTGTTCTTCTCCCTGCTCGGTCTGCTGCTCGGCTCGACGCTGGTGATCCGCCGCTCGTTCGATCCCGAGTCCACATTGGACACGATCGATCGCGAGCGGATCACCGCCGCGCATCTGGTGCCCACCCAGTTCATCCGTCTGCTGCGGCTGCCTCCGGAGGTCCGCGCGCGGTTCTCGGGGGCGAGCCTCGGCCGCGTGTGGCACGGCGGCGGACCGTGCCCGCCGGACGTCAAGCGCCGGATGATCGACTGGTGGGGTCCCGTGCTGACGGAGTACTACGGCGCCACCGAGGGCGGTGCGGTCACGCTCACCGGCTCGCGCGACTGGCTCGCGCATCCCGGCAGCGTCGGCAAGGCCGTGCCGCCGAACGAGATCGTGATCCTCGGCGAGGACGGCACCCCGCAACCGATCGGTGCTTCCGGACAGGTGTTCGTCCGCCGCGTCAAAGGCCAGAGCTTCAGGTACCACAACGCCCCGGAGAAGACGCGGTCCGCGCATCTGGAACCGGGCACCTTCACCTTCGGCGACGTCGGCCATCTCGACGAGGACGGTTTCCTCTATCTCACCGGCCGCGCGCAGGACATGATCGTCTCCGGCGGGGTCAACGTGTACCCGGCCGAGATCGAGGCCGTGCTGCTCAATCATCCGGTGGTCCGGGACGTCGCCGTCATCGGCGTCCCCGACGACGAGTTCGGTGAGCGGGTCGCCGCCGTCGTCGAGGTCACCGGCGAGGCCCCCGCCGACCTGTTCGCTCTGCTGGACCCGTTCTGCCGCAAATCCTTGGCGGGCTTCAAAACCCCGAGGACGTATCACGTCATCGAGCGGCTGCCCCGTGAGGCGACCGGCAAACTCCGCAAGGACGTGCTGCGCAAGAGTTTCGCCGTGATCGGCATCGAGCGGCCCGACATCGCGCATCCGGCGACGTTCGCCGACGGCGTGCCGCATGCGGAGTTCGCCCGCCGTCGCGAGACCGAACCGGTGGCCTGGACCCCGGAACCGTTGTTGACGCGGCATTCCAGTGCCGGCAGCACCACCCAGCGCGGCTCCGGCTACTGGGCGGTGACGCGCTACGACGACGTCTACTCCGTGTCACGGCGGCCTGAGGAGTTCTCGTCCGCGGCCAAAGGCGCCTTCCTGCCCGACCCGCGCACGCCGGGTGACCTCAAGCAGACCCGGCAACTGCTGGTCAGCATGGACGGCCCGGAGCACGTCCGGATCCGCCGTCTGGTCGCGACCGTGTTCACGCCCAAATCGGTCCGCGGGCTGAGTGACAGCATCGCCGGGCACGCGCGGCGGCTGGTGGAGAAGGTCACCGACGGCGCCGAGTTCGACGCCGTCGCCGACTTCGCCGCCGAGTTGCCCCTGCTGGTCCTGTGCGATCTGCTCGGGTTCCCGCCGGACGACCGGCACCTGCTCTACCGCTGGAGCAACGCGCTGGTCGGCTTCGACGACCCGGAGTTCGGCGGCGGCGACGTCGAGGCGTACCGCCGGACCTTCGCCGAGGCGTTCGCCTACGCGATGAAGCTCGGCATGTCCCGGCGCGAGACCCCGACCGACGACCTGATCAGCAGGCTGGTCAACGCCGAGGTCGACGGGAAACACCTGAGCGACCGCGAGTTCTGCAGCTTCTGGCTGCTGCTGGTGGTCGCGGGCAACGAAACCACCCGTCACCTGATCTCCGGTTCGCTGGAGGCACTGGTGAACAACCCGGCGGAACGGGACAGGCTGGTGTCCGGCGAAGTGCCGGTGGCCACCGCGGTCGACGAGCTGATCCGCTGGGTCACGCCGATCATGCAGTTCCGCCGCACCGCCGTCCGGGACACGGAGATCGCCGGGCAGTCCGTCGCCGAGGGCGACAAGGTCGTCGTCTACTACACCTCGGCCAACCGCGACCCGGCCGTGTTCACCGATCCGGACCGGCTCGACCTCGGCCGCGATCCCAACCCCCACCTGTCGTTCGGGATCGGCCCGCATTTCTGCCTCGGCGCGCATCTGGCCAGGCTGGAGATGTCGACGCTGCTGACCGAACTGCTGCCGCAGCTGTCCCGCCTGCGCCTGACCGGGCCGGTGACCCGGCTCGAATCGAACTTCGTCAACGGCGCCAAGTCCATGCCCGCGCGCTTCGTGTCCTTCGGATGATTCCACGAGAAAGGGAGGCCGTCGTGCCCTCGAAACCTGTCCAGCCGAGCCGTGCGGGAACGGTCCCCTGGCCCGACGACCTCGTCGAGCGCTATGTCGCCGAAGGCCACTGGAAGGGCCAGGCGCTCGCTTCGCGCTTCGTGACCGCCGCCGACGCGACTCCGGACGTCGAAGCGCTGACCGACGGCGACTTCAGGCTGACCTATGCCGAACTGCTGTCCCGTGTGGACGGTGCCGCCCAGCGGTTGCGTGCGCTGGGTCTCCGGCCCGACGACCGGCTCCTGATGCAGCTGCCCAACGGCTGGGAGTTCGTCGTGCTGACGCTGGCGTGCTTCCGGCTCGGCGTGATCCCGGTGATGGCGCTGATCCAGCACCGCAGGCACGAACTGTCCTACCTGGCCGAGCTGTCCGAGGCACGCGCGATCGCCGTGCCGGACCGCGTGAAGGACTTCGACCACCAGGAGCTCGCGGCCGGGATCGCCGCCGGGGCCGAGACGATCGAGCACGTCATCGTCGCCGGTGACGTCCGCGACGGCCACGTCGACCTGCGCGCCCTTTGTGCCCCGGCGCCGGATCCCGCGGCGGCGCGCACCGAGCTGGACGCGTCGGCTCCCGACCCTCGTTCGGTCGCGCTGCTGATCCTTTCCGGTGGCACCACGGGTTTGCCGAAGCTCATCGCGCGCACCCACGACGACTACGCCTGCTACGTCGACGGATCCGCCGACGCTTTCGGTTTCGACGCCTCTTCGGTGTATCTCGCCGTGCTGCCGTTCGGGCACAACTACCCGCTGAGCGCGATCCTCGGCGTGCTGTGGGCGGGCGGCCGCGTGGTCGTCTCGCCGTCGCCGTCCGCGCGTGACTCGCTCGGCGCGATCGAGACCGAACGTGCCACGGTGACGTCGGTGGTGCCGGCGATCGTGGTGCGCTGGCTCGAGTACCGCGAGGCCGACCAGCACCACGACCTGTCGTCGTTCCAGGTGCTGACGCTCGGCGCCGCGCGGCTGCAGGACCAGCTGGTCCGGCAGATCAGCTCGGTGTTCGGCTGCACGTTGCAGCAGGGCTACGGGATGGCGGAGGGGCTGACCAACCTCACCCGGCTGGACGACCCGTTCGACATCACCTGCGACACCCAGGGCCGCCCGATCAATCCGGCCGACGAACTGCGCGTCGTCGACCCCGACGGGAATCCGGTCCCGCCGGACGAGCAGGGCGAGCTGATCACCCGCGGCCCGTACACCATCCGCGGCTACTACCGCGCGCCCGAACACAACGAGCGCGCCTTCACCCCGGACGGCTGGTACCGCACGGGCGACGTCGTGCGGCTGCGCCCGGACGGCTACGTCGTCGTCGAGGGGCGCACCAAGGACGTGATCAACCGCGGTGGCGAGAAGATCGCGGCCGAGGAGGTCGAGTCCTTCGCCTATCAGCTCGACTCGGTGGAGATGGCGGCCTCGGTCGCGATGCCGGATCCCGTGCTGGGGGAGCGCGGCTGCCTCTACGTCGTGCCGACCCCCGGCAATTCCGTCGCGCTGCAAGACGTCATCGACGTCATGGAGACGGCGGGGGTGGCCCGGTTCAAACTGCCGGAGCGGCTGGTCGTCGTCGACGCGATGCCGCGCACGCCGATCGGGAAGATCGACAAGAAGGTCCTGCGCGCGGACATCGCGCGACGCCTCGAAGAAGAAGCCGCCTGAGCCGGCCTCGTGAGTGGTAAGGACGGTTCTGGCGGACTGTCTTCGACTGCCGCTGGGATCGGTGTCGCCCCTCTCGACCGGCCGTGCTTGATCAACGGAGGATCGGGGACGGTGAGTGTCCCCGATCCTCCGTTGATCAAGGCTGAAACCGCAGTAGCCTTCGAACTGGTCTTCACGACCCCGCTCACGGCGGAAATGCTCGCAGAATGGGATAAGACGTAGCCCATCCGGCGGTGCGAAGCTTGCGAGGCAGCCGGTTACTGGTCTGGGTTCCGCCGCGTGACGTGGAAATGCTCGAACGCGGTTCACCCCCATCGCTTTTGGGAGAAAGGACGCACAAATGAGCGTTACCGCAACGCGGACTGGCGGGCCGCCCGCAGCCGCGGAAAAGCCAGCCAAACAACGCTATCTCGCCGTCGACGGCCTGCGCGGGGTCTGCGCGCTGGCCCTGCTCTTCACACACGTCGCGATGATCGCGGGAGTGCTCGGCACCAAGGAACTCGGCGGCACGATCGCTTCGACCAGTGCGGTCGGTGGCTTCTTCACCGGCGGGTTGCAGATCTTCGCCGGCGTCTTCTTCGTGCTCACGGGCATGTTCGTCTACCAGGGCTTCGCGAAGTCGATCATCAACGGCACTCCGCGCAAACGCGAAGGCACGGTGATCCGGCGGGTGCTGCGCCTGCTCCCCGCGTACTACGCGATGTACCTCGTGGTGCTGGTCGCGCTGAACCTCCAGCAGGTCGAGAACCTGTGGGACGTCCTCCGTCCGATGCTGCTGCTGCACATCTACGACTGGGACGGCTGGAGCAACGGCATGGAGATCACGTGGACCGTGCCGGATATGGCGCAGTTCTACCTCCTGCTGCCGCTGCTCGCCTGGGCCACCTTCAAGTTCGCGTCCCGCGGCAGGACCGCGCGGGCGCGGGCGTACCGGATGATGCTCCCGGTGCCGCTCCTGTTCGCGGCCGGTATTGCCTGGCTGCTGTACTCGCAGATGAACGGCCTCGGCACCCGCGCGCTGTTCTGGTACCCGATGGGCCTGATGCCCGAGGTCGCGATCGGTATGGTCATCGCGATCTGGCTGGAGCTGCAGAAGGCGTCGCCCCGGGATACGCCCAAGCTGCTCGCTTTCGCCGGCCGCCACCGCGTGCTGTTCCTTGGCATCGCGCTGACCTGCCTGCTCATCAACTGCGCCCGTCCCGGCAGTGAAATCGGCATGGACGACTATTACAGTCTCACCGCACTCGGGATCTTCTACGGCCTGTTGGCCATTCTCTCGGCGACCCTGTTGCTTTCGATGGTCGCGCCGGGACCCGAGTCGCGCTTCATTCGCGCGGTGTTCACCAACCGGGTGATCCTGTTCATCGGCAAGATCTCCTATGGCGTTTATCTGTGGCAGTTCGCGGTGATGCATTTCTATCTGCAGAAGCCGAACGCCTATTTCAACGGGGAGCCGATGCCGTTGATGATGATCCGCGCCGGCACCGGGTTCTGGGAGCTGCAACTGGTCACCCTGGTCGGCACGATCATCCTGTCGACGATCTCGTACTACCTGTTGGAACGCCCGCTGATGAACTGGGGCGAGCGGGTCATCAAGCGCCGGGCCGCCCGCAAGGCCGCCGCGGTGCCGCCACCGCGTGGGGAATCTGTTCCGGTGTAGTCCTTCGCCATCGGACCCTTCCGGCCTGGCGTCCGCCGCAGCGGACGCCAGGCCGTTCCCGCATTCGCTTTCCGGAGGTTCGTCGTGTCTTTTTCCGCCCCTTTGAAAGGTTTCCGGGTCCACTGTGGTGGATCCGGCCCGGCCGTCGAGACCGCGCTCGATCGGCTGCGGATGCTGGAGGCCGAAGTCGATGCCGCGCGACCCGGACCCCTCAGCCTGATCGGGCCGGGCGTTTCGGCCGAGGCCGGTTTGCGCGGGCAGTTCCCGGAGAACCTCGTGCAGGCCGACTGCGGGATCATGGCACTGCACGGACGGTCGGAGGCTCAGCCGCGCCCGCTGGGCGTCGACTATGTTTCGGTGCTCACGGGAATCGCCGCCGTCCAGGGCATGCTGGCCACGACTTTGGCTCAGCTGCGCGGAAACCCGGTGTCCCGGGTCGAGCTGGGCGCGGACGGCGTCGCCTTGTTCGCGGTCGGGCAGTACATCGCCGCCGCCACCGCGGACGAGGATCCCGAGGGACCGGAAGGAACGCCGTCGGCGGCGCGGCCGCCGTTCGTCTCCGCCGACGGAGTCGCGTTCGAGGTCGAAGCCTTCAGCGGTGAGGCCTGGCAACGGTTCTGGGCCTCGCTGGGAACGCCGGAACGAGCGATCGGCCGGGGCTGGCGGCCGTTCCTCCTCCGCTACGAACGTGCGTCGGTGTCGCTCCCGCGCGAGCTGCACGAGGCGGCCGAGTCCACCTCGTTCGAGGAGATCCGCTCGATCGCCGCGTCGACCGGGATGCACGTCTGCCCGGTGCGGACGGTGGCCGACCGGCGCACCGATCCTGACGCGGGCTCACCGCCGTGGTCCTTCCGTGCCGGACGTGCGGCGCCGCCCGGATCCGGGGCCACCGCAGGTCTTCCGCTCGCCGGAATCCACGTCGTCGAGTCGACGCGCCGGGTGCAGGGCCCGCTGGCGACCCGGCTGCTGTCGCTGCTCGGCGCGACCGTCACCCGGATCGAACCGCCGGGCGGCGACCCCCTGCGGGGCATGCCGCCGATGGCGGGCGACTGCTCGGCGAAGTTCCGCGTCCTCAACGACGGCAAACGGGTCGCCGAGATCGACTTCAAGCAGGCGGAGGGCCGTGCCGAAGTCCTGGAGCTGATCCGCGACGCCGACGTCTTCCTGCACAATTGGGCGCCCGGCAAGGACATCGAGCTCGGCCTGGACGCGGCCACCCTGCACGCGGTGAACCCCGGACTGGTGTATGCGGCAGCGTGCGGCTGGGGTGACGCGCTGGGGAAGAACCCGCCCGCCGGCACGGACTACATGGTCCAGGCCTACTCCGGGGTGGCCGACGCGCTGACGCACGCCGGGGCACCGCCGCGTCCGACGTTGATGATCATGGTGGACGTCGCGGGCGGATTCGTTTCGGCGGAAGGGATCCTGGCCGCGCTGGTGGCGCGTCAGCGCACCGGCCGCGGTGGCGAGGTCACGACGTCGCTGCTGGCCGCGGCGGACGCGCTGTTGCACGAGCCGTCGCCCGCCGCCGTCGACGGCGTCTTCGCGGCGGCCGACGGGCTGCTCGCGATCGTGACCGACGACGTCGACGCGCTGTGTTCGCTCCTCGGCATTTCGCTGCCATCAAGCGAAGAACTACCGGACGCGATCACCAAGGCGCTGGGCACGCGGCCGGTGGCGGACTGGGCACGGAGGCTGGGCCCGATCGCGGTGCCCGTCCGGCGCGACCTCGGCACGCTCGTGTCGCGCCATCCCGGGCGGTTCGAGCGGAACGGATGTGCGATCGCCACTTCACCGTGGGCCTTTTCTTGATCCGTGGCAGCGTAGGAGATGTCCACCTGGTGAGAACGCTGGGACCATGTGGTGCGAACAGGTGATCCGGTCGGCGGAGGAGCTTCGGGATGAGTGGGAACACGCTGGGCGTGCTGGGCTCCGACGTCAAGGTGGGATTGGCCGACGGGTCGAAGATCGCCTACGCCAACCTGGACTACGCGGCGAGCGCGCCGTGCCTGCGCGAAGTGGCCGACGTGGTGGGGGAGCTGCTTCCGCTCTACGCGAGCGTGCACCGCGGTGCCGGTGCGCTTTCCCGGCTGTGCACGGAAAAGTACGAAGCCGCCCGCGAATCCGTCACCGAGTTCCTCGGCTGCCGCCCTGACGACGCGGTGGTGTTCACCCGTAACACCACCGACGCGCTGAACCTGCTCGCGCACGCCGTTCCGGCGGGCACCGTCGTCATCACGTTCGAAGGCGAACACCACGCGAACCTCTTACCCTGGCACGAAGTCGTCCGGCTCCCTGCGCCTTCGTCGCCAGGTGAAGCGATTTCCGCCGCTACGAACGCGCTTTCAACGCAGGACGAGGGCCCCGTGCTGCTGGCCGTCACCGGAGCGTCCAATGTGACGGGTGAGGTCTGGCCGCTGGCCGAACTCGCCGCCACCGCCCACCGCTTCGGCGCCCGCATCGCGGTGGACGCCGCGCAACTCGCGCCACACCGGCGTATCGACATCGCCGCGCTCGACCTCGACTACGTGGCTTTCTCCGGCCACAAGCTGTACGCCCCCTTCGGCACCGGCATACTCGCGGGCCGCGCCGACTGGCTCGACGGCGCACGGCCGTACCTCTCGGGCGGCGGCGCCACCGCGCACGTCGGTGACGCGCCCGGCGACGTCCGCTGGGCGTCCGGTGCCGCGCGCCACGAGGCGGGCTCCCCGAACGTCATCGGCGCCGTGGCCCTCGCCGCCGCATGCGATGCCCTCGTGGCGGCGGACCTGGACACGGTCCGAGCCGAGGAGGACGCCCTCATGGCCCGGCTGCACGACGGCCTGGCGGCGATCCCCGCGGTGCGGATACTGGGAGCAGGCGACAGCTGGCCGGACAGGCTGGGCATCGTCTCCTTCACTGTCGACGGCGTCGAGACTCGCACGGTGTCCACCCGCCTGGCCGCCGAATTCGGCATCGGCGTGCGCGACGGCCTCTTCTGTGCCCACCCCTTCACCCGGCGGCTGCTGGACGAAGCGGGCGCGACCACGCCGACCGCGGTGCGCGCGAGCATCGGCATCGGTACTACCGCTGAACACATCGACCGGTTGATCACCGGAATCCGGTCCATCTCCGGGACTTGAGTAGCGGGCCTATCGCCGGAACCAGCGCCGCCGCTTTTCCGTGGTGCCGGGCGGCTGTAGCCCCAGCCTTCCGGTCAGGAAGAAGGTTCCGGTCACGATGTTGCCGCGCGCGGGTGTTTCCTCGAGGTCGGTGGTCGCGATGGCGACGTCGACTTCGATCGCGGCGATGGTGCGGACCCGGATCCGATGGAATGCCGCACCGGTAACGGTATTCACGGGAGTCTCGGCCTCGATGACTTCACCGGCGAACAGCGCGTGAGCTGAGGGTGTCCAGTCGGACGCGGGCTCTGCGAGCGCGAAGGTGCCGGAAGGGATGAAGTGGTCGGCGGCGAATTTCGGTCCGTCGTCGCCCTGCGAGGCGTAGTAGGCCTCGGCGTCGGCGTGCACGGTGACGTCTTCGGCCAGAGCGGCCAGCACCAGGGACCCGGTCTCGAGCTGCCCGCCGGCGTCGGCGAGAACCGCTCGGTCTTCAAGCTCCACCGCGATGGGACAGACCATTTCCCCCTCGACGCCATCGAGGAGGTCGAGCGTCGCGGTCTCGTCGTCGACGAGGCGAACGTCGCGCACCGGCACCGCGGGCGTCGTGCCGGCCAGACACGGCAGGAGGTACTCGATCCCGCGGTCGCGGACCTGTGCGACCAGCCGGGCACCCGAGGCATCAGTCCAAACATGTTCACTGAGCTTTGCGGCGATCTGCCGGGTTTCGCCCATACCGACCAGGGAAATGACCTTTTCCCCGAACTCGTCCTGGTCGGTGAAGCCGATCCCGATCGCCTCGAAGTGGCTCGACACGCGCATTCCCCCTGTTTCGTTGTCCGCTGGAGATTACCGACCAGGCCGGACAAGGTCATCCAGGTTTACGTGAGGTACTGGCTGAACCGCCGCTGCGGGTCGTACGCCGCCCAGCCCGGGTCCCCGGTACCGGCGAACGCGACCCAGGTGCCGTGGATCCGGGCCGCAAGGCCGTCCGGGGCGGGGTCGGGACCGAGCAGGCCAGTGTCGCCGTGCAGCCAAGGCTTGTCGGCGATGTCGAAGACGAAGGGCAGCTCGACGGTGTGGGCGGCGCCGAGTCGTCCGTTCAGGGCGGTCGAGCGATATCCGAACGAGTAGACGTGTGTGCGGCCGCCCGAGATCTGTGCGTGGGCTTGCGCCATGCGGGCCGTACCGGCTCCGAACAGAGCCTCCCCGAGCACGTCCGCCTCCGTGGCGGGCTCCGGATCGCCCTGCGGCACAAGGTAAAGACGCCCCTCTTCGGTGTTGGTCCCGATCAGCAGGTCCACGTCGCGGGCCGGGCCGTCCGCGAGACCGTCGGCGGGCTGGACCGCGAGAACCAGGCTGAACGGGCTGAGACCGGCCAACGGGTCTGTCGCGGTGCTGGTGCGCAGGTCGAGTCCGGCCAGTGCGGGCAGGACTTCGAGGAAGCGCTCGTCCGGAATCGCGGAGAAGGCGTCGGCGGTCGGTTCGACGCCCAGCGTGGCGGCCGCCGTGGTGGTGACCCGTCGCGCCTGTTCCGGGGTGAAGGCGCCGGTGCCGCTGCCGCTCTGGATGATCGCCCGCCGGAACAACCCTTTGGCTTCAGGCGTCGCGAGTAGCGCTCCGACGAGGGTGGCG
Source organism: Amycolatopsis sp. WAC 01375 (assembly GCF_003947325.1). Classification (NCBI taxonomy): domain Bacteria; kingdom Bacillati; phylum Actinomycetota; class Actinomycetes; order Pseudonocardiales; family Pseudonocardiaceae; genus Amycolatopsis; species Amycolatopsis sp. WAC 01375. Next base: position 154,575 of record NZ_QHHW01000026.1, on the reverse strand, counting down.
CCCGCGGACTGGCCGAAGATCGTGACGTTGTCCGGGTCGCCGCCGAACGCCGCGATCGTGGCTCGCACCCAGCCGAGCGCGGCGAGCACGTCGAGCAGTCCGCGGTTGGGCGGAGCGCCATCCAGGTCGAGGAAACCGGGGATGCCGAGGCGGTAGTTCACCGTCACGAGGACGATGCCGTCGCGGGCGAACGCGCTGCCGTCGTAGAGTGCCGCGCGGTTCGAGCCGGTGACGAATCCGCCGCCGTGCACGAAGACCAGGACGGGTCGCTCGCCGCTGTCGGCGGCAGGCGTGCGGACGTCGACGGTCAGGTACTCCTCGCCCCGGACCCAGCCCGGTCCGAAGTAGGGGGTCATGTCGAGCTTGCCGAAGTCGCGGGCCGGTTGGGGAGCCGTCGGCGAAGGCCGGGTGCCGTCGCGGACACCGGACCAGCCAGGATGCGGTGCGGGCGAGGTGAAACGGCGGGCACCGGTCGGTGCCGCCGCGTAGGGGATGGCACGGTAGAACTCGCCGGAGTCGTCGCGGACGCCGCGCACCGCGCCCGCCGGGGTTTCGACGACCGGATCTGCGTACTGGGTCACGGGAAGCACTTCCTTTCCTGGAGTATCAGGAGATGCGGGAGAAGCCCGCCCACTCCTTGATCGCGAACTTCGACCCGTCGCGTTCGACCTCCGCGGCACCCTGGCCTGCGAAGTGCGCGGGGAAGACGAGTGCGTTGGTCTCGGCGGCGTGGCCGAGCAGCTTGTGCCGGGTGGCCCGGGACTCGGCCGGGTCCTCGCAGAAGCAGGAATTGGTCTCCGGCTCCACGATCTGCAGCGCGGTGTGCACCAGGTCCCCGACGAACAGGGCCCGGTCGCCGCCGGACTCCAGTGCGAGCACGGACGAGCCGGGAGTGTGCCCGGGAGCGAGATCGAGCCGCAGGTTCTTGTCGATCCGGTACGACCCCTCCCACAGGTGCGTCAGCCCCGCCTCGTGGACCGGCGTGACGCTGTCCTCGAAGACGTTCTGGTTGCCGCGGCCGAGCACCGTCTCGTGCTCGTTGGCCGGGTCCCAGAACTCGAAGTCCCGCCGCGTCATCAGGTACGTCGCGTTCGGGAAGGTCGGCACCCAGGTGCGGCCGTCGAGCCGGGTGTTCCAGCCGACGTGGTCGATGTGCAGGTGCGTGTTGACCACGATGTCGACGTCCTCGGGCCGCACCCCGGCGGCCGCGAGGTTGTCGAGGTAACCGGTGTCCCTGCGGCTCCACACCTGCGCGTAGGGCCGGTCCTTGTGGTTGCCGACGCCGGTGTCGACGAGGATCGTGCGCCCTTCGCTGCGCAGCAGCCAGGACTGGATCGCCGAGTGGCACTCACCGGTTTCCGGGTTCCAGAAGTCGGGCGCCAGCCAGCCGCGATGCTCGTCCCACGAGCCGTCGGGGCTGTCCGGGAAGAACTGGCCGGGACTCATCTCGACCGAGCCGTAGAACTCCTTGACGCGGGTGACGGTGACGTCGCCCAGGGTGATCTGATCCATGTGGTCCGTCCTCGGTTCGGTGAACGAGACCGAGCCTGGACACGGGGGCGCGCACGAACCAGTCCCGCGTTGTCCTACCCCTCACAGGGGGTGGCTGGGATCGGGCCGTGCGCCGGATACTGAGGGTATGGACGGACCAGGCCCACTCGGCGACTTCTTGCAGGCCAGACGGGCGCTGCTACGACCAGAAGACGTCGGCCTGCGCGACCTCGGGCCCCGCAGGCGGGTGGCCGGGCTCCGGCGCGAGGAACTGGCCCAGCTGGCGGGCGTCAGCGTCTCGTACTACACGAGGTTGGAGCAGGGGCTGTCCCGCGGTGCCTCGGCCGAGGTGCTCGAGGCGATCGCCCGCGCCCTGCTGCTCGACGACCACGAACGCGAGCATCTCAACCGGCTTGCCGGTGCCGCCCGCCGCACTCCCCGCCCGCGCCGCCCCCGCCCCGAGAAGCTCGCCGACGAGACGCGGGACCTCCTGCGCGCCGTGGACGGCGTCCCGGCGCTGGTGCTCGGCCGGCGCACGGACGTACTGGCGTGGAACACCCTCGGGCACGCCCTGCTGGCCGGGCACCTGGACTTCCACAGCCCGGACAACCCGGCGGAGCGGCCGAACATGAGCCGGATCCTGTTCCTGGACCAGCACTGCCGGGAGCTGTACACGGACTGGAAGCGCAAGGCCCGCGCGGTGGTCGGCAACCTGCGGAGCACCGTCGGCAGGCATCCGCAGGACCCACTGCTCGCGGAGCTGATCGGCGAACTGACGATGAAGAGCCCGGAGTTCGTCGCACTCTGGGGCGACCACCGCGTGGCACCCTGCGACGCCGCGTCCTACGACCTGCACCATCCCGTCGTCGGCGCGGTGACCATCACGCAGCAGACCCTGTCGATCGCCCGCTCGCCGGAACAGATGCTGATCGTCTGCACGACCCCCGCCGGATCCCCCTCCGAGGAGGCTCTCGCACTGCTACGACAGACGAGCGAACGTCGGTTGTCTTATGTGGACAGTCCGCTGAGCGCGAAGGGTTCGCGCCCGAAGGCGGGTTCTCTTGAGGGGTAAGGCGAAGGGGGCAGGTTGCGAAAGCCACTTTCGCAACCTTCAACGTTGCGAAAGTGGCTTTCGCAACGTCGGGAGCAGGGTGCGGTAGCGAGTGAATCCCCGCAACCTGCCACGCAGGCAGGCGAGCCGCTGCACATGGACGTCACGTTTGCGGAATGGGGTGGCCGTCCTGCGGCAAACGTGTGCCCTCGGCAGGAACGGGGCTGACCAGGGACTTTTCAGCGGCACATTGGTGGTCGAGCCGAGCTTCGAGCTTCCGGGCTCAGGCGGGGCTCGGCATGAGCGCCAGTTCGCAGACGGTTGCTCGGTTTGTCACGGTCACGACGGCCAACGCCATCACGGCCGCGGCGATGCGGGGGACATCGGGTTTACCCCCTTTCAACGTAGGGCGTTCTCGACCAGCGCGACGGTCGCGCGGGGGTCGTCGACCTGGACGACCATGCGGGCGTAGCGCTCGTCGGCGAGTTCGAGCACGACGGCCTTCGACGGATCCCTGACGTCCCAGAAGACCTTCTCGCCGTCGAGGTGGAACGTGCCCGCCGTGATCACGCCGGGCAAGTGGGCACCTGGCGCCCGGATCCCCTTGGGGTCGGCCGCGATGCCGGGGTCCGCGGTCGCGCCGCGGACGTTGACCAGCGGGATGGTCACGCTGCTCTTGAAGGCCCAGAGCTTGTTGAGCCCCTCCATCACGACGACGAGGTTCTCACCGTCGATGCGTACCACTGCCATAGCGGTTTTCCTTTCAGTCAAGTGGATCGAGGCGTTGGGTCAGCGCGGCGCCGACACCGTCGGGGTCGCCGCGCAGGCGAATGCCCAGCGCGGCGGCCGTGATGGCGGCGGCCAGGGCGGTGGAGATGCCGAGCGCGTCGGCGATCGCCTGGTCGACAGAGGCCAGCGCCGCGACTACCTCGTCGGCCACCTCCTCGTCGGCCGGCGCCCGTTCGACCGCCGCGAGCAGCAACAGACCGAGGTCGGCCGACGTGACCAACCGCAGCGCGGCCGCGGCATCCGTCGCCGTGGCGAGCGCGTCGGCCAAGGGGCGGACGTCGTCGGCGACGTGGCGGCGCAGGGCGACCAGGTAGAGGCCGCGCTTGCTGCCGAACGTCTTGTACAGGCTGTTGCGGTGCACGCCGAGGTGGGTGACGAGGTCGTCGACGGACACCCCGTCGTACGCCCGGCCACCGAACAACCCCACGGCGGCGCACACCACCTCGTCCTCGTCGAACGCCCTTCGTCTGCCCATGCCACGACCGTAGACCTTTGAGGAACGATCAGTCAAGAACGATCGTTCCTCAAAGGTCGGGCGCACTGGCGGCGTGGACGACGACCTCCAGGCGCCTACGTGTCCCGGACCGAGCTGCAACCCCGCGGGCAACATCACCTCGATCTCCAACGCCTCGCCGAAGCCTGGGCACCCGCCAACCTGTATCGAATGGCTTGACGCGCGAGATCGACATCGAGCTTGGTGCACATTTATGTGCAAGTCAAGGGTGGCTTGGCCAAGAAGCCGACTGGGCAGATGGCCAAAGCAAAGGAAAGTACTGGTAAAATGACGGTTGGCTTCGCGCCGGAAATTTCTGATGCAGCCTGGAAGAATGTCGCACGCAAGGAATGCTCATTTTTGAAACGGCAGACGATGTGATCGCATACGTGAAGGAGTTCGGATGATGGGTGGTTCTATCGTCTCTCTGGACGGTGACTTTTTCCGACATGTGGAAAGTGTGCTCGTCGAGATGGGTGCGGCAACCGCGTCTGGTGGGCCAGGTGAATCAGTAGTCCAGCTGACAGACGAGAGCGGGCGTCTCTTTACAGTGTTTGAAGGAGTTCCGGCCGGCGCGGAGTGGGAGGTGACTGATGGTCCTTTTGAGGCTGCAGACGACGATGTCCGCGTACCTGACATGACGAAAGTTTTCTCATGCTCGTTTGAGTGCAGATGGGTTGATTTGGTTGTTCGCCTACTCGACGCTGTGGCGCAGGGTGCTGATTCTCCCATATGGGTAGTTGATGGTAACGGCGTCGTATGGGATCCGAAGCGTGTAGATTCACAGAAAATAGTATTGTGATGGCGCACTGGACATTGCGGTGACCTTCGCCGAGGCAGGCTGACCGCGCAGGTCGCCGTGGTGGTGTTCTCGGGGTGATGATGGAGGCCATCGTCGGGTTGTATCTGGACCCATCCGGCGATGCGGTGGTCGGGGTTGCGAGTTGGATTGTCGAGTAGTGTTTCCTGGGTGATTTTCGTAAATCTCGGCGTGAATTTCATTCACTCACACCGATTGTCACTTGGTCAAAATTTAATATTTGCTGTTTAAAACGCTTGACGATGGGTTTAGTTTGAAACGCATGCGCAGACTTTGGCTGATGTCAGTGTTGTTGTCCTGCTCATGCTCGATCGAATCAGGGAGTGTGGTGACGAATCCGGTCGGTTCGGTGCCGGCCCCCGCTTCAAGCTGGGCTCCGGTGGAGTCGCCGCGGGTGGTTTCCGCGGCTTGTGCGTTTCTTGGTGCCGATGAGCTTCAAAGGGCACTGGAGTCGAAGGCCGCTTACCGGTCAGTCGAGGAGAAGCCGGTTGAGGGGCAGCGGAGCATTGCCTACGGTTGCGAGTTCAGTCGTGTTGATGACGGGTCCGGCGTCGGCAGCTTGATGGTGACCGCCATCAAGGGCGAGGCGGCGCCGGAGAGTGCGCTCGCCGTTGCTGAACAGAACTGTCTGGGTGAGGGGCAGGCCCAGCCGCTGGCGGGCGCCGGGGATACGGCGATGTGGTGCCGGAACGAGGACCTCGACACGCTGGTCGTGACCGTGAAGCGGAGCCACGGTGAAGTCCGGATCGCTCACTTGACGCTCGCGGGTAGTCCGATGGCTGCCAATATTCCCGGATATGCCTCGCTGGCGCGGCTTCTCGGCGGCAGGCTGTAGCGCCCGAAGCGCAGGTGAGCCATCCAGTCTCCGATCGGACCCGAACACGGCATGGCACCCAATTGCGCGTGGGCAAAGCCGCGGGACTCGCTCGGACCCCGACGGGAAGACGCGTCCCGGGGAAGTGCAGGACGGGAGCGGGGTAGGTGAAGGTGCTGACGTGGCGGGCAGGGCGGTTGGGTGATGCCCGCGTCCGAGGTGGTAAGAGAAGTCAACGTAGTCGTCAGAGGGCACGCATGTAGCCAGGTGCTGTTTGTGAGTGAACGCCCGCACTGGGTTGTCACTGTCGCAGTGCTGGACCTGCCCGATCACCGGCATGGACGCATTGGTGAATGCGTGGTCAAGATGTGTGCCCTCGGCAGGATTCGAACCTGCGACACCTGCCTCCGGAGGGCAGTGCTCTATCCCCTGAGCTACGAGGGCGTTGCCGCCTGGGCGACGTTGGAAGCTTAGCGCATGTCTCCCGGCCCTCTCACGAGTGGTGGTCGTTAGCCGTTGTGGTGCTCGACCACGCGGGCGAGCAGCCTGGTCAGCTGCTCGCGTTCGGCGGGGTTCAGTGGTGCGAGGAGCGCGTCCTGCGTGTCTCTGATCAGGTCTTCCAGCTGGTCCAGGCGCTGGGTGCCGGGGTCGGTGAGGCTGATCAGGTTGCGTCGGGCGTCGGCAGGGTCGGGGGCGCGGTCGACGTGGCCCGCGGCGGCGAGTTCGTTGATGACGGCGACGACGTCGCTGCGGTCGATGCCGGTGCAGCGGCTCAAGGCGGCCTGGCTCGACGGGCCGTTCTCGTCGATGGCCGCCAGGATCCCGTAGTGGTACCGGCGGGAGCCGCTTTTCGCGAACTCGTCCATGGCGAGCCGGTGGGCCACGGTGGCGGCCTGGTTGACCAGCCAGCTGGCCTTGGTGCGGAGCCGGACGGGTGCGGTGGTCATCGGGACAGCGTAGCGTTGGTGTCACCAACGAACTGGGAGGACGCATGATCGAACCGTTCGAGGTGGCGATCCCCGAAGCCGCCATCGCCGATCTGCGGACCCGGCTGCGCGCCACGCGCTGGCCCGAACCAGCCACTGTGGACGGTTGGGAGCAAGGGGTTCCGCTGGAGTTCGCGCGCGAGCTGTGCCGGTACTGGGCGGAGGACTACGACTTCGGTTTGGCGGCCCGTGTCAACGCTTTCCCGGGTTTCAAGACCACTGTGGACGGCCTCGGGATCCATTTCCTCCACGTTCGCTCGCCGGAGCCGGACGCGACCCCGCTCGTGCTCACGCACGGCTGGCCGGGTTCGGTGGCCGAGTTCCTCGACGTGCTCGGCCCGCTGACCGATCCCGCGGCGCACGGGGGCGATCCGGCGGACGCCTTCCATGTCGTGGCGCCGTCGCTGCCGGGGTTCGGCTGGAGTGACAAGCCGTCGTCGGCGGGGTGGAACGTCGAGCGGATCGCCCGGGCCTGGGACGAGCTGATGGGGCGGCTCGGCTACGGGCGTTATGCCGCGCAGGGTGGTGACTGGGGTGCCGGGGTGACGAACATGCTCGCCAAGGTCGCGCCGGAGCGGCTGATCGGTGTGCACGTGAACATGGCGGGTGTCCCGTACGACGAGACCCGGCTCGGGGAGCCGACGGCGGAGGAGAAGGCGGCGATCGCCGATCTGGCCCGGTTCCGCGCGGTCGGGTCCGCGTACTCGCAGCAGCAGGCCACGCGTCCGCAGACGGTCGGCTACGGCCTCACCGACTCGCCGGCGGCGCAGGCGACGTGGATCGCCGAGAAGTTCCGGGAGTGGACCGACAACGACGGCTCGCCGGAGACCGCGCTGTCCTGGCGGCGGATGGTCGACGCGATCTCCGTCTACTGGTTCACCGGGACGGCGGCCTCGTCGGCGCGGATCTATTGGGAGAGCAAGGAGCGGGACCTCTCCGCTGTTGAAGTTCCTTCGGGTATCTCGATCTTCCCGAGGGAGATCATCCGGCCGTCCCGGCGCTGGGCGGAGCTGCGCTACACCGATCTTCGCTGGTACGAGGTGCTGTCCAAGGGCGGTCACTTCGCCGCGTTCGAGCAGCCCGAGGCCTTCGTCGGCCAGCTGCGGGGGTTCTTCCGGTCGCTTCGGTAGCGGTGCGTGTCGGTACCAGGTTTCGGGAAGGCCCTCATGGGGGATGGCTTCCCTGTGCGGCTTAAGACATGGTGAACTTAGGCTCACCTGTATTGCACATATGCGCATGTGACAATATATTCGGCCTGTCGACTTCACGAGAGGCGGAGCAATGGGTCACGGGCACGGGCATGGGACGGCCTCGCCGTCGAGCGCGTCAGGCCGCTACCTCAAGAGCTTGACGATCGCCCTGGTCATCGGCGCCGGCTTCATGGTCATGGAGTTCATCGTCGGGTTCGCCACGGGCTCGCTCGCGCTGATCTCCGACGCCGCGCACATGTTCACCGACGTCCTCGGGGTCGGCATGGCGCTGGCGGCCATCATGCTCGCCCGGCGAAGCGGCCCGACCCTCACCCGGACGTTCGGGTTCTACCGGGCCGAGGTGCTCGCGGCACTGGGCAACGCCATCCTGCTGTTCGGTGTCGCGGGCTACGTGCTGATCGAGGCCATCGGCCGCATCAGCGACCCGCCCGTCGTACCCGGCCTGCCCGTCCTGCTGGCCGCGGCGGCGGGTCTCGTCGCGAACATCGTCTCCTTCCTGGTCCTGCGCAAGGGCGCGGAGGAGAGCATCAACGTCCGCGGCGCGTACCTCGAAGTCCTCGCCGACCTGATCGGCTCCGTCGGGGTGCTGCTGAGCGGCGCGATCACGCTGCTGTTCGGCTGGCGCTACGCCGACCCGATCATCGGTGTCGCGATCGGCCTGTTCGTCCTGCCCCGCACCTACGCCCTCGCCCGGCGCGCGCTGCGGATCCTGTTCCAGCACGCGCCGAAGGGGGTCGACGTCGCCGGGATCCAGGCCGAACTCGGCGGGCTGAAGGGCGTCGAAGACGTCCACGACCTGCACGTCTGGACGCTGACTTCGGGGATGGAGGTCGCTTCGGCGCACCTCACCATCGCGCCGACCGTCGAGCAGGCGGCGGTGCTGACCGAAGCGCAGAACCTCCTGGCGGACCGCTACTCGATCGAGCACGCGACGTTGCAGATAGAAGTGCCCCAATGCGCGCAGCGCTGCCGGGAGCTTTCCTGGTAGCACCGTCTCCATCGTCAGCCCCCGATGCGCGTGAAGGCCCCCTTCCCTCGGCTCAGCCGAGGGAAGGGGGCCTTCACGGAACAACAGAAACGCCTCAAGCAGGAAGCGGAGCGGCACCGCGTTCCTGCAACAGCCCCTTCATCAGGGTGATCTCGGCACCCTGCGAGACGAGCATGCTCTGCGTCAGCGACTTCACGTCCGCGATCGCCGTGTGATCGTGGCCGTACTGGGCCATCGCCGTCCCGCCCTCGTGGTGCCGCAGCATGAGCTGGAGGAAGAAGACGTCCATGTCCTTGCCGGTCAGCGACCGCAGTTTGGTCAGTTCGGCCGTCGTCGCCATGCCGGGCATCGGGGCGCCGTTCGACGGCTTCATGCCGGCGTCGCCGTGCGCGCCGTGGCCTGCCATCGGTTCGGTCATCCAGGTCATGTAGGCGCCGGTCGCCTGCTCTGGCTGGCCCCACAGGCCGAGCCAGCCCTTCATCCGGCCGACCTGGCCGGTCTGCGTGCGCTCGATGTCGAACGCGAGGGTTTTGATCGCCGGGTCGGCCGTGTGGTCCCGCGCCCAGCCCGCCATGGTGACGGCCTGGAGGTGGTGCACCGACATGTCCTGTGCGAAGCCGACCTCGACCGAGCCCGCGGCCGGGGTCGCGGGCTCCGCGTCGGAGTCGATCAGCCTGGTCGTCAGGGCGCCGAGGCCGAAGCCGAGGATCAGCATGACGACCAGGGCGGCCCCGATCACCAGCCATCGGCTCTTGGTCGACCGTGAGGTGTCGTCCGGTTCGTCGACGTACTGGAGATCGGGGTCCACTTGGCTCACTACTTGCTCGCGGGCGCCGAGGGCTGGGTGGCGGGCGCGGACGGCTGACCGGCGCCGGGCTGGTCCTGCTGCGTTCCGGCGGTGCCCTTGTAGTCCATCGGCTTCGCGTCCGGCCCCGGCGGGGTCGGGTCGAAGTCGCCCGGCTCGATCTGCGCGTCGCAGGTGGCGTCACGCTCGGGGTACGCGCCGAACGGGTTGGTGCGCAGCGCGGCGATGAACTGGTCGATCCGCTCGTCGGAGGCGGAGTCGAGCTTGAGCTGGTGGCCCCAGGACTGGACCGAGATCGGCTTGTCCAGGTTCGGGTACGGCGACATCACCGTGTACGGCTTGCCCTCGACGCGGACCCGCAGCAGCTCCAGCGCGTCGCCGGAGATCTGGGCCGGGTTGTAGGCGATCCAGACGGCGCCGTGCTCGAGGCCGTGGACCAGGTTCTCGTTGCGGACGGCCTTCTCGTAGACGACGCCGTTGCACGCGGCCCAGGCCTGGTCGTGCGGGCCACCGAAGGGCGGGGTCTTGTCGTAGGCGACGCGCTCGGCGGCCGTGACGTGCACGGATCCCTCGTAGGTCGCCGTGGTCACGCCGGCGATCCGCTTCGAGGGGTCGGGGTCCTGCTGCGAGGGCGCGAAGGCGGCAGCGGCCTCTTCGCGGGTCTTCTGGTCGCGCTTCGGGGCCGAGGCGACCATGTAATAGGTGACCACCGAGGCAGCCAGGGCGACGATCGCGACGACGGCGATGATCGTGCCCCAAGGCGTGCCCTTCTTGGACACGACGGAACTACGGGCGGCCTTCATGGCGTTCTTCGACGACGCGCCCTTTTTTCTGGTTGTCCCGTTAGCCATGGCTCCTGCGTTCTCCAAAGGGGGTGGTCCCTGCGCGGGCCAGTGTAGAGACCCCGCGTCTGATCACCGTGAACGCCTGCGATGATCACCGGCTTGGCTCACACCTTCCGGCGGTCGCTGCGAAGCCCGGACCAGGTCGCACCTAGAATTCCGCGAGTGACTCCCGCAGCTCTCGCCGACCTGGTCCGTAACTCCGCCGTGCAGGTTCTCGCCGCGCGCGGCCTCGACGATTCCGTGCTGCCGGAGAAGGTGACGATCGAACGTCCCCGCAACCCCGAGCACGGCGATTACGCGACCAACCTGGCGCTGCAGGTGGCCAAGAAGGCGGGGATGAAGCCCCGTGACTTCGCCGACGCGCTGGCCGAAGCCCTCGCCGCGACCGACGGGATCGACTCGGCGGAGGTCGCCGGGCCGGGCTTCCTCAACCTGCGGCTCGCCGCGGACGCGCAGGGCCAGATCGTCCAGCAGGTGCTCGACGCCGGCGAGAAGTACGGCCTCGGCGACGCGCTGGCCGGCCTCAAGATCAACCTCGAGTTCGTGTCGGCGAACCCGACCGGCCCGATCCACCTGGGCGGTACGCGTTGGGCCGCGGTCGGCGACGCGCTGGGCCGCGTGCTGTCCGCGCAGGGCGGCCTGGTCACCCGGGAGTACTACTTCAACGACCACGGCGCGCAGATCGACCGCTTCGTCCGGTCCCTGGTCGCCGCCGCCAAGGGCGAGCCCGCTCCCGAGGACGGCTACGCGGGCGGCTACATCAACGACATCGCCGCCGAGGTCATCCGCCAGGAGCCGAGCGCGCTTTCGCTGCCCGACGACGAGCGGGCCGAGACCTTCCGCCGGGTCGGCATCGAGCTGATGTTCACCGAGATCAGGCAGAGCCTGCACGACTTCGGCACCGATTTCGACGTCTATTTCCACGAGAACTCGCTGCACGACTCCGGCGCCGTCGCGTCGTCGGTCCAGCAACTGAAGGACTCCGGCAACCTGTACTTCGAGGACGGCGCCTGGTGGCTCAAGTCCAAGGAGCACGGCGACGACAAGGACCGAGTCGTCATCAAGAAGGACGGCAACCCGGCCTACATCGCCGGTGACCTCGCCTACTTCCAGGACAAGCGCAAACGCGGTTTCGACCTCTGCATCTACATGCTCGGCGCGGACCACCACGGCTACATCGCCCGCCTGAAGGCCGCCGCGGCCGCATTCGGTGACGACCCGGCCGTGGTCGAGGTGCTGATCGGCCAGATGGTCAACCTGGTCTCCGATGGCAAGCCGGTCCGGATGAGCAAACGGGCGGGCACCGTGATCACCATGGAGGACCTGGTCGGCACCGTCGGCGTCGACGCGGCCCGCTACGAGCTGATCCGCTACTCGGTCGATTCCACTTTGGACATCGACCTCGATCTGCTGCGCAAGCACTCCAACGACAACCCGGTCTACTACGTCCAGTACGCCCACGCGCGGCTGGCTTCGTTGCAGCGCAACGCTTCCGACCTGGGCCTGAAAACAGATGGCGAAGTGGACTACGGCCTGCTTACGCTGCCCGCCGAGGGCGATCTGATCCGCACGATCGGCGAATTCCCGACCGTCCTCCGCCGGGCCGCACTGCTGCGCGAACCGCACCGCGTCGCCCGGTACCTCGAAGAACTCGCCGGCGCGTACCACAAGTTCTACACCGTGGGCCGTGTTCTTCCCCAGGGCGACGAGGAGGCCACCCCCCTCACGTTCGCCCGGCTCGCGCTGTGCCAGGCCGCCCGCCAGGTGCTGGCGAACGGCCTCAACGTGCTCGGTGTCTCTGCTCCGGAACGGATGTAAAAGCAATGGCTCACCCCGCGGGCCCCCGCCACGCCGACGTCTACCCCCACGCCGACGCCTCCGGTTTCCCGCCGTCGAGTCCGGAAGAACTCGACAGGCTGTACCCGAAAGTCTGGCCCCGTAACACCTTCCGCGGTGGAGACGGCGTCGTGCGCATCGCGGGCGTCGACGTCCGCGAACTCGCCGAGAAGTACGGCACGCCGCTGTTCGTGGTCGACGAGGCCGACTTCAAATCCCGCTGCGCCGACTACGCCGAGGCGTTCGACGACCCGGCGCTCGTGCACTACGCGTCCAAGGCGTTCCTCTCCATCGAGATCGCCCGCTGGGTGGCCGAGCAGGGGCTGAGCCTGGACGTCTGCAGCGGCGGCGAACTCGCCGTCGCGCAGCGCGCGAACTTCCCGGCGGAGCGGATCACCTTCCACGGCAACAACAAGTCGCTGCCCGAGCTGGAAGCCGCTGTCGAAGCAGGCGTCGGCACGGTCGTGGTGGACTCCTACTACGAGATCGCGCGGCTGGCCGATGTCGCCGCCAGGCACGACGTCGTGCAGAACGTGCTGATCCGGGTCACCGTCGGCGTCGAGGCGCACACCCACGAATTCATCGCGACCGCGCACGAGGACCAGAAGTTCGGGTTCTCGCTGGCCTCCGGTGACGCGGCCGAGGCCGTGCGCCGCGTGCTCAACGCGCCGTCGCTCAAGCTGATCGGCCTGCACAGCCACATCGGTTCGCAGATCTTCGACGCCGACGGTTTCGAGGTCGCCGCCCGCCGCGTGGTCGGCCTGCTGGCCGAACTCGGCAAGGAGCACGGCGCCGATCTGCTCGACCAGCTGTCGATCGTCGACCTCGGCGGCGGTTTCGGGATCGCCTACACCGACAAGGACAACCCGCCCCCGCCCGCGCAGATGATCACGCAGATCCGCGAGATCGTCCGCAAGGAATGCGAGTACGCGGGCCTTCCGGTGCCGAAGATCGCCGGCGAGCCGGGTCGCGCCATCGCCGGTCCCGGCACGATCACGCTGTACGAGGTCGGCACCATCAAGGACGTCTCGCTCGGCGACAAGGCCGCCCGGCGGTACGTCAGCGTCGACGGCGGCATGAGCGACAACATCCGCACCGCGCTCTACGACGCGGTGTACGACTGCCGTCTCGTTTCCCGCTCCGCAGACGACGACGGGGACGGCCAGGCCGCCGCCGCGCTGTCCCGGGTCGTGGGAAAACACTGTGAGTCCGGCGACATCGTCGTCCGGGACTGCTGGCTCCCCGACACTCTTGCTCCCGGCGACCTGCTCGCCGTGGCGGCCACCGGGGCGTACTGCTACTCGATGGCCAGCGGCTACAACCGGCAGCCGCGGCCCGCGGTGGTGGCCGTGCGCAACGGCAGCGCCCGCGTGCTGCTGCGGCGGGAGACGACGGACGACATGCTGCGCCTGGAGGTCTAGCAAGTGTCTACTGTGGACGGACGCGTGATCAGGGTCGCCCTGCTGGGTTGCGGCACGGTCGGCGGTGAGGTGGTCCGGCTGCTCACCGAGCAGGCCGAGGAACTCGCCGCCAGGGCGGGCGCACGCGTGGAGCTGGCCGGGATCGCGGTACGGCGCCCCGACAAGCACCCCGAGCTGCCGCCGGAACTGGTGACCTCCGACGTGACGAAGCTCGTCACCTCCGACGACGTCGACGTCGTCGTCGAGCTGGTCGGCGGCATCGAGCCGGTGCGGCAGTGGCTGCTCGACGCGCTCAAGGCCGGGAAATCCGTTGTCACGGCGAACAAAGCGCTGATGGCCGAGCATTCCGCGGAGCTGTTCGAGGCCGCCGACGCGGCAGGCGTGGACCTGTACTTCGAGGCGGCCGTCGCCGGGGCGATCCCGTTGCTGCGCCCGCTGCGCGAATCGATGGCCGGTGACCGCATCACCCGCGTGATGGGCATCGTCAACGGCACCACCAACTACATCCTGTCCGCGATGGACTCCACCGGCGCCGGTTACGCGGAAACGCTGGAAGAGGCCAGCAGGCTCGGATACGCCGAGGCGGATCCGACGGCCGACGTCGACGGCTACGACGCGGCGTCCAAGGCCGCGATCCTCGCCTCGCTCGCGTTCCACACCCGGGTGACGGCTTCCGACGTGCACCGTGAGGGCATCGCCGACGTCACCGCGTCCGACCTCGCCGCGGCGAACGTGCTGGGCCGCACGGTGAAACTGCTCGCCATCTGCGAGCGCGTCACCGCCGACGACGGCACCGAATCCGTTTCGGCGCGCGTGCATCCGGTGATGATCCCGCGCAACCACCAGCTCGCCGGGGTCGGCGGCGCGTACAACGCCGTCTACGTCGAGGCCGACGCCGCCGGCGAGCTCATGTTCTACGGTCAGGGCGCCGGTGGCGCGCCGACCGCGAGTGCCGTGCTCGGCGACCTCGTCGCGGTGGCTCGAAACCGGGTCGTCGGCGGCCGTGGCCCGCGCGAATCCGCGCACGCCGCGCTCCCGGTCAGGCCGATGGGCCAGACGCCGACGCGGTACCACGTCAGCCTCGACGTGGCCGATCGAGCGGGCGTCCTCGCCCAGGTGGCCCAGGCGTTCGCCGGGCACGGTGTCAGCATCGCCGCGGTGCGGCAGCGCGACGCCAACGACACGGCCAGCCTGGTCGTGGTCACCCACCTGGCGCCGGATGCGGCACTGCGGTCCACTGTGGACGACATTGCCGAGCTCGATGTGGTGAACCAGGTCGTCAGTGTGATGCGTGTGGAAGGCGAAGACCAGTGATTCCCCAACCATGGCCAGGAATCATCCAGGCTTATCCCGACCGGATCCCGGTCCCCTCCGGCGCGAAGGTGATCACGCTCGGTGAGGGCAACACCCCGTTGCTGCCGGCCCCGCACCTTTCCGGACTCACCGGATGCGAGGTCTACCTCAAGGTCGAGGGCGTGAACCCGACCGGATCGTTCAAGGACCGCGGGATGACCGTGGCCATCACGCACGCGCTCGCCAGCGGGCTCCAGGCGGTCATCTGCGCCTCCACCGGCAACACGTCGGCGTCGGCCGCGGCGTACGCGGCCCGCGCCGGGCTCACCTGCGCGGTCCTCGTCCCGCAGGGCAAGATCGCGATGGGCAAACTGGCACAGGCCGTGCAGCACGGCGCGCGGATCCTGCAGGTGGACGGCAACTTCGACGACTGCCTCGAACTCGCGCAGAAGACCGCGATCGACTATCCGGTGACCTTGGTCAACTCGGTCAACCCGGTGCGCATCGCCGGCCAGAAGTCGGCCGCGTTCGAGATCTGCGACGTGCTCGGCCGGGCGCCGGACATCCACTGCCTCCCGGTCGGGAACGCGGGCAACATCACCGCGTACTGGGCCGGATATTCCGAGTACGCGGGCGACGGTGTGGTGAAGAACACCCCGCGGATGTTCGGTTTCCAGGCGGCCGGTGCCGCACCGCTGGTGCACGGCGAGCCGGTGGCCGATCCGGACACCATCGCGACCGCGATCCGCATCGGCAGCCCCGCGTCCTGGGACGGCGCGATGAAGGCGAAGAACGCTTCCGCCGGGCTGTTCGAGGCGATCACCGACGAGAAGATCCTCGAGGCGTACCGGCTGCTGGCCCGCAAGGAAGGCGTGTTCGTCGAGCCCGCTTCGGCGACCAGCGTCGCGGGCCTGCTCGCCACGGCCGCGGACGGACGCCTGCCGAAGGGTTCGACGGTTGTGTGCACCGTCACCGGACACGGTTTGAAGGACCCCGCCACCGCGTTGGAAGGCAACGTCGAGGTCGAGCCGCTCGCTGTCGACCCGACCGCCGTCGCCGCCGCGCTGGACCTGCGATGACGTTGATCGAGGTCAAGGTCCCGGCGTCTTCGGCGAACCTCGGCCCGGGATTCGACACCCTCGGCCTCGCGTTGGCGTTGTACGACCGGGTCGAGCTCCAGATCACCGACGCGGGGCTCAAGATCGAGGTGACCGACGTCGGCGCGGGCGGCGTGGAAGACGTCCCGACCGACGAATCACACCTGGTCGTCCGCGCTTTCCGGCGTGCTTGCGAGCACCTCGGTCTCAAGCCGCCTGGCGTGGCACTGCGGTGTTTCAACGCCATTCCGCACGCCAGGGGCCTCGGCTCGTCCGCGGCCGCCGTGGTGACGGGCGTCGCAGCGGCGTACGCGCTGGCGGAGAAGGCTTTGGACGACGACGCGCTGCAACTGGCCGCCGGGTTCGAGGGACACGCGGACAACGCCGCCGCGAGCCTGCTGGGCGGCTTCGTGGTCGCTTGGAACGAGGGCGAGCGGTTCCGTGCCGAGCGGCTCCAGCCGCATCACGACATCCGGCCCGTGGTCGCCATCCCGGCGCTGAGATCCTCCACGGACGCGACGCGCGGACTGCTGCCCGCGCAGGTCCCGCACGCCGACGCGGCGTTCACGGCGGGCCGCGCGGCGCTCGCGGTCCACGCGCTCACCGCGCGGCCCGACCTGTTGCTCTCCGCGACCGAAGACCGGCTCCACCAGCATTACCGGGCGCCGGCGTATCCGGCGAGCAGCGAATTGGTGCGCGCGCTGCGGGCCGAAGGGGTGGCCGCGGCCATCTCCGGAGCCGGCCCGACCGTACTCGCGCTGACCACCGGCGGAATACTCCCGGCAGGCGTCGACGTTACGTCTTTCGAAGTCACCGAGCTGCCGATCGATCCGGGCGGCGTCCAGGTTGCGGCCCAGTAAAGCCTCGGTCACAGGCAGGCGCCTCGCCCCGCCACGCGGGGGGTGGTTGTTGCACCGGGCCGTGGCGCGGTCTACCCTCGGGGGCGTTCGATCACCGTGCGTTTC
Source organism: Amycolatopsis sp. WAC 01375 (assembly GCF_003947325.1). Lineage (NCBI taxonomy): Bacteria > Bacillati > Actinomycetota > Actinomycetes > Pseudonocardiales > Pseudonocardiaceae > Amycolatopsis > Amycolatopsis sp. WAC 01375. The sequence goes on along the minus strand of NZ_QHHW01000026.1, from coordinate 137,670 downwards.
CGCACCCGGTGCCGGTCCAGGTGACCAGTGTCATCCTTGGCCCGCATCCTTCGTTGATCCGCCAGTACCGCACACCGTTTGGCAAGCGGGAGTGGCGGATGGACGCAGGCGGGTTCCCGGTTTCGGCGGTGCCGAATTCCGCTTCCTCCGTTTGGAGGACGCAAATCCCTGTGCTGGAGGCCTTTTCTTGGTCCTGTTGGAGCAGCTCCGCTGTGTTCGACACGGCTGAGGAGTTGATCGCCCGTATCGGGGGCCAGATACGCCGTTTCGCAATCGGACGCGAACGGCGGTCCGCTGATCCACCTGGAGGCGTGGATCGGTCAGGAAGGACATTTGTGAGCAACACCGATCTTTTGAGCGACGTCGAAGGTGGCGCCGCCGAGTCGAACGGCGCCGTCGCTCCCAAGCGCACGGTCGGCGGATTGACCGGCAAGACCGTCGCCGAACTGCGCTCGATCGCTGGGGATCTCGGCATCGGCGAGACGACGGGTATGCGCAAGGGCGATCTGATCGCGGCCATCCGCGAGCGCCAGGGCAAGACCAAGCGCAAGACCCCCGCCGCGGCGAGCGAAACGCTTCCGCTCGAGGGGATCGATGCACCGCGCAAGGCTCCCAAGGCCGAAGCGCCCAAGACGGAGGCCCCGAAGCAGGAGGCCCCGAAGGCCGAAGCACCGAAGGCGGAAGCCGCCCCGGCCGAAGCCCCGCGTGCCGAAAAGGTCGCGGAGAACGGCTCCGCGCCCGCCGGCGAGCGGACGGCACAGCAGGAGAACGGCCAGCAGGACGGCCAGTCGCCGCAGGAAGAGGGCGGCCGCAGCCGTCGTCGTCGCGGCTCCAACCGCGCCGCGGGATCGCCCGAGCAGGGCGGCCAGCAGCGTGAGCGTGGCGAGCAGCGTGACCGCGGTGAGCAGCGCGAGGGTGGCCAGCAGCGTGATCGCGGTGAGCAGCGCGATCGGGGCGACCGGGGCGACCGGGGTGACCGCAACGAGCGTGGCGACCGTGGTGAGCAGGGCGGCAACCGTCAGGGCAACCGCGACGGCAACCGCGACAACCGCGGCCAGGACCGCCAGCGCAACCAGCAGGGCGGCGGCCAGGACAACAGCCAGCGTCAGGGCCAGGGCCCGCAGGGTGACGACGACGAGGAAGGCGGCCGTCGCGGCCGTCGCTTCCGCGACCGTCGCCGCCGGGGTTCCGGCGGTGGCCGTGAACAGGGCGGTTCGCCCGACACCGAGATCCGCGAGGACGACGTCCTGCTGCCCGTCGCGGGCATCCTGGACGTGCTCGACAACTACGCGTTCGTGCGTACCTCGGGCTACCTCGCCGGGCCGAACGACGTGTACGTCTCGCTTTCGCTGGTCCGCAAGTACGGCCTGCGGCGCGGTGACGCCATCACCGGTGTCGTGCGCCAGCCGCGTGACGGCGAACAGCAGCGGCAGAAGTTCAACCCGCTGGTGCGCGTCGACTCGATCAACGGCCTGGAGCCGGACGAGGCCAAGCGCCGTCCCGAGTTCACCAAGCTGACCCCGCTGTACCCGAACGAGCGACTGCGCCTCGAAACCGAGCCGCACAAGCTCACCACCCGCGTCATCGACCTGGTGATGCCGGTCGGCAAGGGACAGCGTGCCCTGATCGTCTCGCCGCCGAAGGCCGGTAAGACGACGATCATGCAGGACATCGCGAACGCGATCTCGACGAACAACCCCGAGTGCCACCTGATGGTCGTGCTCGTGGACGAACGTCCGGAAGAGGTCACGGACATGCAGCGGTCGGTGAAGGGTGAGGTCATCGCCTCCACCTTCGACCGCCCGCCGTCCGACCACACCTCGGTCGCGGAGCTCGCCATCGAGCGGGCGAAGCGGCTGGTCGAAATGGGCCACGACGTCGTCGTGCTGCTCGACTCGATCACCCGGCTGGGTCGTGCCTACAACCTGGCGGCCCCCGCGTCCGGCCGGATCCTCTCCGGTGGTGTCGACTCGACGGCGCTGTTCCCGCCGAAGCGGTTCCTCGGCGCGGCGCGCAACATCGAGAACGGCGGTTCGCTGACGATCTTCGCCACGACGATGGTCGAAACCGGATCCACCGGTGACACGGTCATCTTCGAGGAGTTCAAGGGCACCGCGAACGCGGACCTCAAGCTCGACCGGAAGATCGCCGAGCGGCGCGTCTTCCCCGCGGTGGACATCAACCCGTCCGGTACCCGCAAGGAAGATCTGCTGCTTTCGCCGGACGAGCTCGCGGTCACCCACAAGTTGCACCGGGTGCTGCACGCGCTGGACTCGCAGCAGGCCATCGACCTGCTGATCTCGCGACTGCGCAAGACGAAGACCAACATCGAGTTCCTCATGCAGGTCTCGAAGACGGCCCTCGGCTCGAACGACGACGACTGATCCTCCGGTCGCCTTCGGCACTGCAATGAAGGGGCCTTTCATAGCAAAATTTGCTATGAAAGGCCCCTTCATTGCATCCAGGGGGAGGCCGTTGTGGGTTCGGTGCCGGGACGGATCGTCGTCTACGGGGTCACCGGTTCGGGTAAGTCGACGCTGGCGCGAAAGCTGGCCGAGCGGACGGGGCTGCCGTGCCATTCGGTCGACGACGACCTCGCCTGGCAGCCGGGCTGGGTCCCCGTCCCCGACGACGAGCAGCGACGCCGGATCAGCGCGCTGGTCGCAGGGGACCGCTGGATCATCGACGGCATGTTCGCCAAATGGCGCGATATCGCGTTGCCCCGAGCCGAACTGATCGTGGCGCTGGACTATCCGCGCCGGGTTTCGCTGAGCCGTCTGGTGCGCCGCACCGTGGTGCGCTGCGTCACGCGGCGCCGGATCTGCAACGGCAACGTCGAAACGCTGCGGAGCATGCTCTCCGGCGATTCGATCATCTTCTGGCACTTCCGGTCTTTCGCCCGCAAACGGCGCACGATCCGCGAGTGGGTCTCGGACCCCGACGTGCCGGTGCTGCGGCTGACCTCGCCGCGTGTGACGGAGCGCTGGCTGGCGCGGATTCCGGCAGCAGACCGCGCTGGGCCGGGGTGGTCGTGAGTGGCGATTCGGGTTCTAACCCGAATCGCCACTCACGAGACTTGACCGGCTCGGTACCGGAGTTTTCTTGTCCCGCTTGAGGTACATGAAGGACGCCGGAACCACGTAGGTACCTGAGCCACCCTTGGCTCTGACCCGAATCGCCACTCACGACCCACCGGAGTGCTCAGCGGTGCGGAACCGCCGCAGGGGTCCAGCCGCGGTAGTTGTTGAAGTAGTGCACGCTCGACGCGTGGCCGATCTTGCCGCCGATGCTGGAGGCGTAGATCCCGCCGGAGCCGTCGGCGATGCCGACGTGACCCCACTGGCTGATGTTCCAGTACACGAAGGAGCCCTTCGGCGGCGTCCCGGTCGTGTGCTTCGGGCTCGCGCCGTTCCAGTGCGCGTTGGCCGAGGCCCAGACGCCCGTGGTCCCGTATGCGTTTTCGACGGCCTTCTCACAGAGGCCCTGGTACGCGGTGGAGCCGATGCGGTTCTTGAACCACTGGACAGCGCCGGCGGGAGTGCCGTCGCCGGCGCCCTGGATCGCCAGGTCACCGTCGGGCACGGTGGTGAACGTTCCCGCGGCCGGGTTGATGTCGGCGGCGGTGATGGTGGCGCCCGCTTCGGGGGCGGCCGGAGCGGCCCCGGCGACCGGAGCCAGGGCGAGGGCCGCGATGGCCAGCGCGGCGACGGACGCCGGCTTCGCCACCTTGGCGAGGATGCTGCGCATGATCAGTACCTCCTGTTGAGGAATTACCAACAGTGAGGAGAATCTCGTGATCAAGTACAAATTTCGTACAACTGGGCGTGATAGTTGATAACTCAACGTGTTGGAATACTCCTGAGGAGGGGTGCGTTGAGTCCACTGCCAGCGCATCTGGCAAAATCATCCGCTGAAGTCCGGCACCGGTTCACCCCGCACGGGGACCCGGGGCCAACGAGAGAGGACACCATGAAGAGCGGTATTCACCCCGAGTACGTTGTCACGCACGTCAACTGTGACTGCGGCAACGAATTCACCACCCGCAGCACCAAGACCTCCGGCAACCTCCACGTCGAGATCTGCTCGAACTGCCACCCGTTCTACACCGGCAAGCAGAAGCTCATGGACACCGGCGGCCGCGTCGCGCGCTTCGAGGCTCGCTACGGCAAGCGCAAGAAGGCCGAAGACGCCAAGTAGCTTGAACGACGGCGCCTACCCGCATGTCCGGGTAGGCGCCGTTTTTCATGGTTCTGTTCAGGTCGTTGAGAGGTGGAGTGGTGGATTCGAGTTCGCTGAGGGGTCTGCTCGAAGAGCACGCCCAGCTGGAAGAGCAGCTGGCCGATCCGTCCGTGCACGCCGACCAGGCGCGCGCCCGCAAACTCGGCCGCCGGTACGCCGAGCTGAGCCCCGTCGTCAAGACGGTCCGCGAGCTCGACTCCGCGCGCGACGACCTCGAGACGGCGAAGGAACTGGTGTCGGAAGACTCGTCCTTCGCGGCCGAGGCCGAGGAGCTCACCGCCAAGATCCCCGTGCTCGAGGCCAAACTCACCGAACTGCTCCTGCCGCGCGACCCGTACGACGGCTCCGACGTGGTCATGGAGATCAAATCGGGTGAAGGCGGCGAGGAGTCGGCGCTGTTCGCCGGCGACCTGCTGCGCATGTACCTGCGCTACGCCGAGCGTCACGGCTGGAAGGCCGAGGTGCTCGACTCGGTCGACTCGGATCTCGGCGGCTTCAAGGACGTCACCGTGTCCATCAAGAGCCGCTCGGCCGCCATCGACGGTGTCTGGGCGCGGCTGAAGTTCGAAGGCGGGGTGCACCGCGTGCAGCGCGTGCCCGCCACCGAATCGCAGGGCCGCATCCACACTTCCGCGTCCGGCGTGCTCATCTACCCCGAACCCGAGGACGTCGAGGTCGAGATCGACCCGAACGACCTGCGCATCGATGTCTACCGCTCGTCCGGCCCCGGCGGCCAGAGCGTGAACACGACCGACTCGGCCGTGCGCATCACGCACATCCCGACCGGCGTGGTCGTCTCGTGCCAGAACGAGAAGTCGCAGATCCAGAACCGCGCCCGCGCCCTGCAGGTGCTGCAGGCCCGCCTCCAGGCGATCGCCGAGGAGGAGGCCGCCGCGAAGGCGTCGGACGCGCGCCGCTCGCAGATCCGCACTGTCGACCGCTCCGAGCGGGTCCGCACCTACAACTTCGCCGAGAACCGCATCGCCGACCACCGGGTGAACTACAAGGCGTACAACCTGGACCAGGTCCTCGACGGCGACCTCGACGGCGTGCTGGACGCGCTCATCACCGCGGACCGCGAAGAGCGACTGGCCGAACACGCGGGCTGACCCCGACGGATCAGAGCCACGACCTCGGTGCCGGTCCGTTGTCGAAACGGCCTTCGTTGAGCAGTTTTTGGAGGTATTCGTCCATATAGGACGAGCAGTAGGTTCCGTCCACCAGGCCGACGGCCTTCGCCTCGGCCTCTCCGAGGAGACGGAAAGGTCCTTCCAAAGGACCCGCGCCACCATGCTCACCGAACCGATGCCCCGAGGCGGTCACCGCGTTCCAGTAGAGATCGGGTGGATCAGGGAACAACTCGAGCAGGTCCGGATGGTTCCCGACGATCTTCCAAGTCCCGTCCCTGATCAGTCGAGTACCTGTGTGAATCGGGATGTGGCGGGCGCGATGGCGGCGCACGTCGCCCACCGCTGGTCGCGAGAAGACACCTTCCAACAGCCCGATGGCGAGGCCCATCCTGTCGTTGCCGAGCACAACCGCCAAGTGGTATCCCCGCGGCTCCGCGGCGATCGCGATGACGTCGCCGGTCTTCGACCGGAAACTCTTCTTGGCTTTCGGCATCGTCAGCGCATGGATGTTCTCGGCCGTGATATCGGCAAAGGCGCGTTCGCTTGCCTGAAGGACCTCGAGGACACGGTTCGCGAGATCCCCGGTTGACATCGTCGGGGTACCGCCGGCCGTGTGCTGGTCCATGAGAAGCGTCAGGAACGCACCGGCCTCGGCGAAGGTGTTGTCGTTGAGCGAAGCCACCCTGTCGGAAGGTTCGGCTTTGTACCACCGGCCGTTCTTCCTCTTCGCCCTCATCAACAAGGGGACAGGAGCATCAGGAAGGACATCCGCGTCCGGCTGAATCGAGAGGCTCAGTATTTCGAGGAATTCACCGAGTGTCGGTTCTTCGTCGATCTCCTCTGTGAACGCCTCGAAGACGTAGTCCAACGCTTCCAGGGCGCTTCTCGGATCTTGAGGTGTGAGTGGTGGGTTCACGATCGGCTCCGGTGGATCGATGGTCCAGCGAACGGGATACACAGCGTGCTAGCCGGGTTCGGTGTAGAACGGGTCGTCCTCAAGCCCGGTATGGATGGCCCGGACGGACATGCTCACCTGCGAGAGCTTGTCGGCCACCTCGCTCGTGACCCGGCTGAGCGCCTCTTCACCGCTTTCTCCGGCTTGAGCCGGGAAAGCCGACAGCAGCACCGCCTCGCAAGGGCCCGCGTCCGTGCTGATCCGGACCAGCGAGGCCGAGAGGTCGGTCGCGGGACGGCCGCACAGATCCACGGCTATGCGCAGGTCACCGGTAGGGATGTAGAGATGCACCCGCGAAATGACATCGTTTTCCGCGCGCGGGGAGAAATCGTGCCGGGGGACGTACGCGGGTTCACGCGGGTCGGTGCCGCCGACGGCCGCCATCAGTGAATAGAGCGTGTATCCGTCGGCTTGGGTGTCGTAGGCGTCGTAGCTTCCGTATTGGCCGGTCTCCGGCGTGCCGTGAATTTCGAAGAATTCCGCGTTCAGGCCGAAGTGGAAAAGCGCCGGTACCGCGGCCCGGTGCAGCGTCTCGGCGAGGTCCTCACCGTCCGCCGGAGGTGTGCGATAACCGACGGAGACCGAGTAGCCCTTCCAGCCGCCTTCGGGATCCGCCCGGCAGATCTCCAGCTCGGTGGCCTCGAACTCGCCGATGAGCCGTTCGCCCAGCGCGGCGGCAGCGGCGAAATCCTCGGTCTCGATGTTCGCGGATATCCGCGTGACGACTTCCGTTTCCCGGAGATCCATGACTATTTCGTGAGCCCTTCGGCGACAACAAGGCGTGCCCACCTTACTTCACTCGGAAACTTGCACTGCGCCGACCACCGGACGTGGACAGGCAAGTAATCAGATGGCGACTATTTCGCCTAGGAGCTCATTTCGACTCGAGATACATGCCGGTCAGGTAGAATCCTTGCTTCTTGACGCGGTCGGATTCTTTGTGCTCGAAGAAACTGGCCACTGCTTCGGTATCCTGAACCTGAAATGCGGCTTGTTTCTCAAAGGTAAGGTTCTTGTATGTGCGGTAGTGAAGTCCATTCTCGTTGAGGCACGTCAAGAAATCCTCTTTCGAGATCGTAGAATTCGTCGAGTTTCCGTGCAGTGGTGTTGGGGTCGCGAAAGCGGTTCCTGGCTCCAGTCTGAGCCGTGTTGCCGTGACACGCCCATGAGCCATGTCAAGTGACAGGCTTCCCCATGATACGGGTACGGGTGACTACCTACTTGAATAAGACTTACCCGAAGCGGACTGCGCTACGACCGGAACCCCGAGAAAGCGCAAACCTGCGGCTGAAGGTCAGCCGGAGATGGACGCCTTCTCCGGTTCGCGTTCCTCGACGACCGGCGCCTCTTCCTTGCGCCGCGGCAGGAACGAGAGCGCGGCGAAGGCGGCGGCGAGCAGGGTCGGGTAGATCGTCAGCTGCTGGTGCTTGACGTTCTCGATGCCTTCCGCGAGGCCGGAGACCAGGATCTGGCCCATCGCGAAGAGCAGGAACATGAGCACGACGATGCCGACGTCGCGGCGTCCGGTGCGGTTGCGGAAGGCGCGGAGCCCCGCCCAGCCGATGAGCAGCCAGATCGGCAGGAGGGCGAACAGTCCCAGCGGGGCGAGCCAGCCGGTGATCCCGGACAGCACCGGGACGCGGTACTCCTTGGCCAGCGGCGGCTGCCCGGCGTGTTCGCCGAAGCTGCCGAGGTTCGGCACCCGCGCGGTCAACGTCTCCTGCGCGGACCGGTGCAGCATCTGGACCACGCGCCCCGGGTGATCGAGGTAGTACTTGGCGACGTTGCGGCGGCTGATCTTGTCGCGGTACTGGGCGTAGTCGGGGTCGCGCCAGGCTGCGTTCGCGCTCCACCAGCCCGTGCCGATGTACTTCGCGAACTCGGGCGGGAGGCCCAGTGCGGCGAGGTCGGCGGTGGTGTCGTGCTTTCCGTCCACGATCCCGTTGAACACGACGTGGTACATGTTGGCTTCGCGGTATTCCGCGTTGGCCGAGTCGCCCGCACCCTGCACCAGCGCGGTCCCCGTGCCGACGACGGCGAGCACGGCCAACGGCAGGGCCCACCTGGCGAGGCCGCGGGTGCCCGACGGGCGGACGAACAGCAGCGCGAGCGCGAACAGCGGGATCAGCAGCAGCGTCTGCGACTTCGCGTTGATGCCGATCATCGCGCCGAGCACGGTGACCGCGGCGCCGGTGTAGCGCCACGGTCCGGTGCGGTGCATGAGCAGCAGCCCGCCGGCGAGCAGGAGCATCCCGACGAAGGCGGCGCCCTCGCTCAGCACCGAGGCGAAGTACCCGAAGAAGGCCGAGTCCGCGGCGACCAGCAGCAGCGCGGCCGTGGCGATGACGCTGTTCCGGACCGAGAGGCGCAGGCCGACGACGATCGCGGCGATCCCGCCCGCGACCAGCAGGCAGCCCAGCACGCCCAGTACCAGGAGGTTCAGGATCGCGGACGAGCCGAGCAGCTGCCCGATTTCGCTGGCGATCTTGTCGATCCAGCTCTGGCTGGAGATGTACTCGCTGTTGCAGGCCGGGGCGGAGCCGTAGGAGAAGCGGACGAAGTATTCCGAAGGCCTGTCGAGCTCGCGGGCGCCGAGCTGGCACAGGATGCGCCAGCCGTCGCCGTTGTCCGCCATGCCGATCGGACGCGGTACCAGGAAACGGACGAGCAGCACCCCGAGCGCCGCGAAGAACACGCCAAGGGTCAGTCGGATTTCCCGGATCTTCACCCGCGTCACCTTAGAAGATTCCGCAGGGTGATCAGCTCGTACCCTCGCTAGAACCCGCGGAGAGGAACTTCTGGATCACGCCGAGCCATTCGTCGCGGGCTTCCACGCCGATCCCGTGCCCGGCCTCGATCTCGACCAGTTCGGCGCCGGGGATCCCGGCCGCGAGTTCGCGGGAGTGGGCGGGCGGGGCCAGGCCGTCGAGTGTCGTGGCGATAACGAGGGTGGGGACCGGGATCCCGGCGAGTTCGGCCCGGGTGTCGACGCCGGCGACCAGGCCGACGTGCTCGGGGCTGCCTTCCGGGATGAAGCCGGCGAGTCCCTCGATGGCGGCTTCGAGCTCCGACGGCGACAGCGCGTTCAGGTGCTTCTCGCCGGTGGCGGCGAAGGTGAGGAACTTCGCCAGCAGCTTCCGGTCGCCGTCCAGCAGTTCGCGCCAGATGTCGACGGCCAGCAGGAGCCGGTTGTCCGGTTTCGTGAATCCGGCGGTCAGGATGAGACCGGTGACCCGATCGGGGTGCCGGGTCGCGGCACGGACGGCGACGCCGGTGCCGAGGGAGTAGCCGAGGATCGCGAAGCGGTCGAGACCGGCGTCGACGGCGATGGAGACCAGTTCGTCCGCGACGGCGTCGAGGTCCAGCGGTTCGGTGCTGCGCGGTGTGGCCCCCGAGCCGGGGTAGTCGGGACCGACGACGGTGTGGGTGCGGGCGAGGTCGTCGATGATGCCGCCGAAGTTGCCCTCGACGCTGCCGCCACCGCCGTGGGCGAGCAGCAGACCGGGGCCGGAACCGCGGACGACGTACGCGAAATGATTCGTCATGCCGGCGACGTTAGATACTGACATCGATGTGAGGGTCAACCACGGATGACGGGGGTCACATGCTGATCGGCGAGCTTTCCCGGCGGACCGGCGTGAGCCACCGGCTCCTGCGCTATTACGAGGAGCAGGGGCTGCTGGCCTCGCGACGCGACTTCAACGGCTACCGCACGTTCGACGACGACGCGGTCACCACGGTGCGGCAGATCCGCGCGCTCCTCGCCGCCGGGCTGACCACGCAGGTCATCGCGAAGATGCTGCCGTGCGCGAACGGTGAAGTGCCGGAACTGGACATGTGCCCGACGGTGGTCGCGGAGATCCGGCGCGAACTGGCCGAAATGGACGACCGCATCGACACGCTCCGGCAGCGGCGCGGGACACTGGCCGGATATCTCACCGCCGACGTGTAGGAGAACTGTGGAAGCCCTGGCCAGATTCGGGTTCGAACTGGGTGTGCTCAAGCGGATCCGGCGGGCCGGATGGTGGCAGGCCGGGGTCCGCGATCCCGAATCGGTGGCCGAGCACACCACCCGGGTCGCGCAGCTGGCCGGACTCCTGGCGGCCGAGGGCGGCGCCGATCCGGCCCGGGCGGCGTATCTCGCGCTCTGGCACGACACGCAGGAGACGCGGACCGGCGATCTTCCGCACACGATCAAAGGTTTCGTCGAGAAGCCGGATCCGCGGGCGATCACCGCCGCGCAGACGTCTGCGCTCCCCGGCGTCGCGCGTGACTCAGTACGCGACGCCGTCGACGAGTACGAAGCCGCAGAAAGTCCCGAAGCGCTGTACGCACGCGACGCGGACAAGCTCGAAATGCTGCTTCAGGCCGTCGAGTACCGCGATGTCGGGGTTCGGAACGTCGACGAGTGGATCGCTTCGGCGACGAAGAGCCTTCAGACCGACCTCGCGCGTCGTGTGGCCGAAGCGGCGCTGACGTTGTCGTCGCTCTCGTGGCGGGTGCGCTGAAAGCAATCGATACCCTGAGCCCGCGTGTATCGACCCCGGCACGCGTGCCTCGTGTGTCAGGCTTGACTCTGTGAAGGAACACCAGTGAACCGGCAGCCGTTGCGCCTCGCCATCATGGAAGCGACCCGCATCCTCACCGAGGCCGGTGTGGCGTCACCGCGCTCGGACGCGGAGCTGATCGCCTCCCATGTCCTCGGCGTCGACCGCGGGCGTCTGCCGATGGTGCCGCTGGTGGACCCGCCGGTCATCGACGCGATCGGTCAGCTCGTGAACCAGCGGGCCAAACGGATCCCGCTGCAGTACCTCACCGGCTGGGCCGCGCTCGGCCACATCACGGTCAACGTCGGCGCCGGGGTGTTCGTCCCGCGCCCGGAGACCGAACTGCTCCTGGAATGGGGCCTCAAACTGCTGCACGGGCGCGAGTACCCGGTGGTGGTCGATCTGTGCACCGGCTCCGGCGCGCTGGCGCTGGCCGTGCAGCACGCACGGCCGGACGCCGTCGTCTACGCCGTCGACATCGACGCGCAGGCGCTCGCGTGGGCCCGGCACAACGCCGACGTCCACGCCGACGCGGGGGACACGCCCATCCGGCTGTATTCCGGCGACGTCGCGGACAGCACGATGTTCGCCGAACTCGACGGTCTCGTCGACCTGGTCCTGTGCAACCCCCCGTATGTGCCGGAAGGCACGCCGGTGCCGGCCGAGGTCGCCGAGCACGACCCGCCGCGGGCGGTGTTCGCGGAGGAAAGCGGGCTCGCGGTGATCCGGCACGCGATCGCGGCCGCCGCCCGGCTGCTGCGGCCCACCGGCGGGATGGCGATCGAGCACGACGACACGCACGGCTCCGCAGTCCCGGCGCTGGTGCGGGCGCGGCGGGTGCTGACCGACGTGCAAGGGCACCTCGACCTCGCCGGACGACCTCGTTTCGTCACCGCCCTGCGCGTCTCCTGAGGCCCCCCCCGCAATTCGGCACCTGGTTGCGGTACTTGCGCGTGCAACGACCGCAACCAGGTGCCGAATTGCGGGGGGACGGCCGGATAGTTAGCGAGACTCACGACTTCCGGCGGTGCCCAGGGCAAAGCCCACCTCCTAACGTCGGTCTCGGCCGCCTCATCGGCGGTCCGACTGGGAGGTGTACCCCGATGCGATCGTCTCTCCGACGAGCCCCACTCAGAACACTCGCCGTCCTCGCCACCGTCGCGCTACTGCCGGGTCTGGTAGCCCAGCCCGCGTCCGCCGCGGTGCCCGTGAAGGGCTGGCCCGCCCCGATCGACGGGTCGACCTGGGAGAACCAGGACCACATGACGTGGGACGACTACCGCAAGCCGCCCGGCACCAACTGGGCCGATCCTTCGCTGAAGCCGACAAAGCGGACGTTCAAGGGCGCCGTGGTGCTCGCGGACTACCCGGACCAGGAGTTCGCCGTCACGCAGCCGGCGCATTCGACGGTGTTCGGCAACCCCGGCCCCGCCGCCAGCGACATCCCCCGCGCAGGCGTCGCGAAGTTCTACCAGGACTTTCTGAACAAACCGCAGGCGCTGAACCAGGGCCACACCATCAACGAGTACTGGATGGAGGACTCGGGCGGCAGGATGGGCGTCGAACTGACCGCGTTCGGGCCGTACCGGCTGCCCGGCAAGTCCTTCGAATACGGCATGGAGTTCCAGCCCGACGCGTGTCCGCCCGGCGCGAACTGCAAGCGTGACCTGCGCGCCGACGCGGGCGCCGCCTGGCGGGCGGACGTGGGTGACGTCTCCAAGCAGTTCGACTTCATCTTCTATCTTTCCGCCGGCCAGGACGAGAGCGCGACCTGGCAGGAATTCGGCGTGATGAAGTTCGGCGAGCCGGGGAACGTGCCCGCCGAATTCGGCCCCGGTGTCGAGGGAATGCCGAACGCGGCGTCCACCCGCTATGTCCCGTGGACGTCGTGGAAATCGGCCGCCAGTATCTGGCCGAACGCGGTCACCGGTTCCTCGACCCAGGCCGAAAGCTCGGGTCAGGCGGTTTACGCGCACGAATTGAGCCACATTCTCGGCATCGGCGACAACTACAACAACCCGTTCGGCACCCCACCGTCCCGGACCTACACCGGTCCGTGGGAGATGATGTCGCGCGGCAGCTTCAACGGTCCCGGTGGACCGCACACGCGCTGGCAGATCCCGGCGACGCAGGGCGGCTCGATGGGTTCGCATCACATGATGCGCACCAAGATGAAGCTGGACATCATCGATCCCGAAGACGTACTGAAGATCGACCGGAACCAGCTCGCCTCGAACGGCCCGGTCTCGGCCAGGATCACGGCGCGTTCGGTCCTTCCGGGGAAGGGCGCCTACAGCGGTATCAACATCGCGCTCAACGGCGGGGACCTCTCGCCGAAATGCGATCGTTCGAAGGATCCGTTCTGCGACGGTGGCGGCTACGACAATTACACCGTCGAGGTCGTCGACCGGATGGGCAGCGATTCCTTCGCCCCCGATTCCGGCGTGATCATCGCGAAGACGAAGAACAAGGACAACGCGCCGTTCGAATGGATCGTCGACGCGAATCCGGCCGACATCGGCATGACCGACTACAAGAAGCCCGACGGCACCGCGGTCCCCATCCCCATCGGCGACTACCGACAGCTCAACGACGCGGCGTTCAAGGCGGGCACCGGTTCCGCGAGTAAGTACGAGTACACCGACGAGGCGAACAAGCTGAAGTTCCTCGTCTCGGACGTCGAGCGCGACAGCAAGGGCGTGCTGTCCTACGTCGTCACGGTGGCCTCGCTCGACGGGGCGGGTGCGCAGGCCAGGGGTGTTTCGCTGTGGCCGTCGGCCCCCGCGTTCGCCAAGCAGGGGCTCGCGAGCTGCTCGTTCCCGGTTCTCAACACCGGCAACGCGAAGGGCGCGGCGGCACCGTACAACACCGATACCTACCGCTTGAGCGCCTCGACCAGCGCGAAGGGCTGGGAGGTGCGGCTGCCGAACGAGCTGTCCACCGTCCCGTTCGGCGGGCGGTCTTCGGCGACGGCGCACGCCAAACGGGCCGCGGGCGGTGACCACGTCGCGCACGTCAAGCTGACCGCGACGTCGATCGCGGACCCGGCGAAGACGGCGACGTCGTTCTGCACCGCTTTCGCCTTCTGACGGGAGCGGCGGACGCCATGAACGGTCCGTTCCTGGCAAAATTTGCAAGGAACGGACCGTTCATGGCACGGGCTGGGCCGGTCACGAGTGGCGATCCGGGTGATTTCGCGTGACTGGACGGACGACACGCGTGTCCAGACGGACGACACACGGCGGACCGGCCGCGTGCGGGTGTCGTCCCTCCAGACACGCGTGTCGTCCGTCTGATCACACGTGCCGTCCATCCAGTCACGCCTGCCGGTTCGGTTCACGACCACCCGGCCGAGACGGGGCACCTTGGCGAGCCACGAAGCGGCACAGCGCTAGGCTCAGGCGCCATGAGCGCGGTGTACGACTGCAGCAAGCGTGAATCGCGGGCCGACGGGCTCGCCGCGGCGGCGAGCGCGGTGCGCTCCAGCCGCCTCGTCGTCCTCCCGACCGACACGGTCTACGGCATCGGCGCGGACGCCTTCGACGGCGGCGCCGTCCAGTCCCTCCTGCGGGCGAAGAACCGCGGCCCGGACATGCCGGTCGGCGTCCTGGTCGGCTCCTGGTCCACTGTGGACGGACTCGTGCTCGGCACGCCGCCGCAGGCCCGCGCGCTCATCGAGGCCTTCTGGCCAGGCGACCTCTCCATCGTCCTGCCGCACGCGCCGAGCCTGCAGTGGGATCTCGGCCAGTCACGCGGGACGGTGATGCTGCGGATGCCGCTGCACCCGGTCGCGCTGGAACTGCTGCGTGACGTCGGTCCGATGGCGGTCTCCAGCGCCAACGTGTCCGGTCGGCCGCCGGCCTCCACCGCGCAGGAGGCCGTCGATCAGCTCGGCGACAGCGTCGCGGTGTACCTCGACGGCGGGTCCACCGGGGAGCCCGTTCCGTCCACGATGGTCGATCTCACCGGCGACGACCCGGTCATCCTGCGGGAGGGCGCGGTCAGCCGCGCCGCCGTCGCGGAAGTACTGGGAGTGCCCGCGGAGTCACTCGCCTAGACCGTTGGCCGCCGTATCCCCCCAGCGCGGTAGCGTGTTCGAGTGACTTGGACCTCGGCGGCGTAACGCACCATGCCTCCTACGCAAGGTCTCCCGATCCGGGAGTACATCCTCGTCGCCCTCACCGCGGCGGCCGTGACCTTCCTGCTCACCGGCGTCGTGCGACGGGTCGCGATCCGGATCGGCGCGATCGCCAACCCGCGGGCCCGCGACGTCCACGTCACCCCGATCCCGCGGATGGGCGGCATCGGCATCTTCCTCGGCGTCGCCGCCGCGATGGGGCTCGCGCACCAGTTGCCCGCGCTGAGCCGCGGCTTCGACTTCTCCTTCGACTCGCTGGGCGTCCTGCTCGCGGCCGGGGTGATCTCCCTGATCGGCGCGCTCGACGACCGGTTCGAGCTGGACGCCTGGACGAAACTGGCCGGGCAGGTCATGTGCGCCGGGATCCTGGTGATCTTCGGGGTGCAGTGGGTGTCGTTCTGGGTGCCGTGGGGCGGTGGTGGCGAGTCCTTCGGCCAGGTGCTGGTGCTGGACAAGAACCAGGGCGCGTTGCTGACCGTCGTGCTGGTGGTCGTCATGGTCAACGCGATGAACTTCGTCGACGGCCTCGACGGGCTCGCCGGCGGTCTCGGCTTCATCGCCGCCGCGGCGACGTGCTCCTTCTCGCTCGGCCTGCTCGATTCCTCGGGCGGTGACGTCGGCGCGTACCCGCCCGCCCTCATCGCCGCCACGCTCGCCGGGGCCTGTCTCGGCTTCCTGCCGTACAACTTCCAGCCCGCGAAGATCTTCATGGGCGACTCGGGTTCGATGATGATCGGCCTCATGCTGGCGGGCGCGACGACGTCCGCGTCGGGCCGCGTGCCGTATCCGCAGTTCAGCGGTAAGGACGCGCTCGCGCTGCTCTCGCCGCTCGTCGTGGTCGCCGCGGTCCTTTTCGTACCGTTGCTGGACCTGATCATGGCGGTCATCCGCCGCACCCGGCGCGGCGAGAGCCCGTTCGCCGCGGACAAGATGCACCTGCACCACCGCCTGCTGGAGATCGGCCATTCCCAGCGTCGCGCGGTACTGCTCATCTACTTGTGGGCGGGCCTGCTCGCGTTCGGCGCGGTTTCGGTGACGTTGTTCGACAGCGTCGCGGTTTTCTGGATCGTCGGCTTCGGTTTCCTGCTGGCGACCCTGGTGTCGATCGTGCCGAGGCTGCGGTCGAGGAACCGGACCGCCTGAACGGCACAACTCAGACTGCCTGAACGCCGGTATCGGCGCGGGCCTACACTGGCGGGCTGAGACGACCAGGGAGTTTTCTGTGAGCGAGACCGAGAAGACCGTCGAGGCGGAGGAGAACCCCCACGCCAAGGTGGTTCTGCAGGCGGCCAACGCGATGACGCGGGCCTCCCTGATCGCGACACCGCCGGTCGTGCTGGCCTGCATCGTGCTCTTTACCATCCTCAATGGACTCCCGGGACTCGTCGGGGCGGCCATCGGCGGCGTGCTCGCCATTCTGTCCGCCCTCGCGACGATGGGCCTGATGCGCTTCAGCGCGGGCATGGACCCGATGTTCGTGATGGTGATCGCTCTCGGTGGTTACGTGCTCAAGATCTTCCTCCTGTTCGGGGCGCTCACCCTGCTGCGCGGGTGGTCGGATCTGCACCCGATGTCCTTGGGCATCACGATGATCGCGGCCATCCTGGTGTCCGCCGCCGTGGAGTTCGCGGCCTTCCGCAAGACCAAGATCCCGACGATCATCCCCGCTTCCCGCTGACCCCGGGACCGAGGTCCTGACCTGGGGCGGGACCTAGGTCCTCGGCCGATCGGGGGCAATGTAGTACGCCTGTACGGCCTGTCGGAACCTGCTGATATGGTCCGCGTATGGGCGGCGGCCTCGGCTGCCGGCTCCTGATGACGAACCCCGAACAGCAGTGTGGCGGCGGCGTTGAATCGTCCCCTCTTACCCGCTGGTAGGCGTCCGTCTCCCGGGAGCACTGCAACGAGAATCCTCGTGTGCGGAACGTGAAACCGTGTTCAGCACATCGTGGGGTGGCCGCCTCCGACGGCCCGATACGTGTCGGGTACGTTAAGTCCAGATCGTGACGATTCCCCCGGCGGAGTGAACGCCGGCCGGGAGAACCGGAAGGAGCCCAGTGGGCGCGCTGGTACTAGCCGAAGGTGCGGAGTTCACGCCGCCTGGCGTCAAAGACTTCAACCTACCGCCGTTGTTCGGCTCCGGCCCTTGGTTGAGCTTCACCAAGCCGATGTTGCTGGTGGTCATCTCCCTGATCATCATCGTCACCTACTTCATGGTGACGTCGCGCCGGCTGAAGGTCGTCCCTGGTAAGGGACAATTCATGGCCGAATCGATCTACAACTTCGGCCGCAACAACATCGCGCGGGAACAGATCGGCTCTGCCGACTTCAAGCCCTTCATCCCGCTCGTGCTCGGCCTCTTCAGCTTCGTGCTGGTGAACAACCTGTTCGGGATCATCCCGTTCTTCCAGTTCCCGACCATGGCGCGAATCGGCTTCCCGGTCGCTCTCTCGTTCCTCGTCGTTTACCCGGTGTACCACTACGTCGGGTTCAAACGCCACGGCTTCAAGGGTTACCTGAAGAAGGAACTGGCGCCGGCGGGTATTCCCGGATTCGTTCTGCCGCTGTACTCCACCATCGAGTTCGCGCAGAAGTTCTTCATCGCACCGGCCACCCTGGCCATCCGAGTTTTCGCGGCGATGTTCGCCGGGCACCTCATCATCATGGTCTTCACGCTCGGCGGGAGTTTCCTGCTGACCGAGGGCGAAGGCATCGTGAAGGTCGCGTCGCCGGTGGCATTCCTTTTCGCCATCGCGATGACGTTCCTGGAGGCCTTCATCCAGATCCTGCAGGCGTACATCTTCGCGCTGCTGTCCGCAGGGTACATCGGCGCCGCGCTGGCGTCGGAGCACTGAGAAACACCAAAAGCCCCCGATCCGCGTGAGTCGCGCGGACCGAGTTTGAAGGGAAACGCACGTGAGCAACATCGTTCTTGCGCAGGCTGCCGAGGCCGCTTCCAACATCAACCCGGGTCTCGCCGCCATCGGCTACGGCCTCGGCGCGATCGGCCCCGGTATCGGTGTGGGTCTGATCTTCGCCGCGGTCATCAACGGCACCGCCCGTCAGCCGGAGGCGCAGGGCAAGCTGCAGGGCATCGCCTTCTCCACCTTCGTGCTGACCGAGGTGCTGGCGCTGATCGGTATCGTCATCTACTTCCTCGCCTCCGGCGCCTGAGTTCTTCCGACTCATCTCGCTTTAAGGAGACGTTGTGCTGAAGACCGAATTGGTGTTGGCCGCCGGAGACGCGCCCAACCCGATCGTGCCGCACATTCCCGAGCTCATCCTCGGTTTCGTCGCCTTCCTTCTGCTGTTGTTCGTTCTGAAGAAGTACGTCGTCCCGCGTTTCGAGACGGCTTACGAAGAGCGGACCAAGCTGATCGAGGGTGGCATCGAGCGAGCCGAGAAGGCGCAGGCCGAAGCCGAAGAGAACCTTGCGCAGTACAAGGCGCAGCTGGCGGAAGCCCGTTCCGAGGCCGCGAAGATCCGCGACGACGCCCGGCTCGAAGCCGAGCAGATCAAGGCGGAACTGCGGGCCGAGGCGGAGTCCGAGTCCCAGCGCATCGTCGCCCAGGGTCAGGCTCAGCTGCAGGCCCAGAAGGCGCAGATCATCGCCGAACTGCGCGCCGAACTCGGCCGTAACTCCGTGGAGCTGGCAAGCCGCATCGTCGGCGAGTCGCTCGCGGACGACGCGCGCCGCCACGGCACCGTGGACCGGTTCCTGGCCGAATTGGAGACCGCCGGTACCAACGGTGCCGGTCTCGGAGCGGGAAAGTAGACCAGAATGACGCTGCATGCTGCGAGCCGTGAAGCGCTCGACCTCGCCGAGAATCGTCTCGGCGAGGTGTTGGCCGCCGCGGGTACCGACCCGGCGACGGTCGGCGACGAGCTGCTTTCGGTCGTCACCCTGCTGGACCGGGAGATCGGCCTGCGCCGGGCCGTCGCCGACGGTTCGGCCACGCCCGAAGCCCGGATCGGCCTCGCTCGCGGGATTCTCGCGGGCAAGGTTTCCGAGCCGGCCCTGCAGGTGCTCGACTCCGTGGCGGGCAGCCGCTGGTCGAGCCCGCGCGAACTGACCGACGGGCTCGAGGCCCTCGGCCGCTCGGCGCTGCTCACCAGTGCGGAGAAGTCCGGGAACATCGACGCTGTCGAAGACCAGCTGTTCCGGGTCACTCGTATCGTTGCGGGTGCGCCGGAGCTCGAACAGGCCCTTGCCGACCTGACCGCTCCCGCCGAGGCGAAGCGGACCCTCGTCCGCACTCTGTTCGCCGACAAGGTGGACGTGGTCACCAAGACCCTCGTCGAGCAGGTCGTCCTGCGCGCCAAGGGTCGCGGGGTCGCCAACGCCCTCGAGCGGCTGGTCCAGCTGGCCGCGGAACGCCGTCAGCGCTCGGTCGCCCAGGTGACCAGCGCGAGCGCGCTGTCCGACGAGCAGCACGCTCGGCTGAGCGAGAAGCTCAACGCCCTGTACGGGCGGCAGCTCGCGCTGCACGTCGAGGTCGACCCGTCACTGGGCGGCGGACTCGTGGTCCGCGTCGGCGACGAGGTCATCGACGGCAGCACCGCGGGGCGCGTCGACGCCCTGCGTCGCCGGCTGGCTAGCTGACCCACAACAACGACTTTGCACACTGGCACGAACGAAGCGAGAGCGGGATTGAAATGGCGGAGCTGACGATCTCCTCGGATGAGATCCGTAGCGCGATCGAGAACTACGTCTCGAGTTACGCCCCGGACGTGAGCCGGGAAGAAGTCGGCGTCGTCGTCGACGCCGGTGACGGTATCGCCCACGTAGAGGGCCTCCCCTCGGCCATGGCCAACGAGCTGCTCGAGTTCCCCGGCGGGGTCCTCGGGGTGGCGCTGAACCTGGACGCGCGCTCCATCGGTGCCGCGATCCTCGGTGACTTCGAGACGGTCGTCGAAGGCCAGGAAGTCAAGCGGACCGGACAGGTCCTTTCGGTTCCGGTCGGCGAGGGCTACCTCGGCCGCGTCGTGAACCCGCTGGGCGCCCCGATCGACGGCCTCGGCGAGATCGAGACCACCGACCGTCGCCCGCTGGAGGTCAAGGCCGCTTCGGTGGTCGAGCGCCAGCCGGTGGCGGAGCCGCTGCAGACCGGTATCACCGCGATCGACGCGATGACCCCGATCGGCCGTGGCCAGCGTCAGCTGATCATCGGTGACCGCAAGACCGGTAAGACGGCCGTCGCGGTGGACACGATCATCAACCAGAAGGCCAACTGGGACTCCGGCGACCCGAAGAAGCAGGTTCGCTGCATCTACGTCGCGGTCGGCCAGAAGGGCTCCACGATCGCCGCGGTCAAGAAGTCCCTCGAGGACGCCGGCGCGATGGAGTACACCACCATCGTCGCGGCCCCCGCGTCGGACTCCGCCGGCTTCAAGTGGATCGCGCCGTACACCGGTTCGGCCATCGGCCAGCACTGGATGTACGAGGGCAAGCACGTCCTCATCGTGTTCGACGACCTGACCAAGCAGGCCGACGCGTACCGCGCGATCTCGCTGCTGCTGCGTCGCCCGCCGGGCCGTGAAGCCTTCCCCGGCGACGTCTTCTACTTGCACTCCCGTCTCCTCGAGCGTTGCGCGAAGCTCTCGGACGAGCTGGGCGCGGGCTCGCTGACCGGTCTCCCGATCATCGAGACCAAGGCGAACGACGTGTCGGCGTACATCCCGACCAACGTCATCTCGATCACCGACGGTCAGTGCTTCTTCCAGTCGGACCTGTTCAACGCCGGTCAGCGCCCGGCCATCGACGTGGGTATCTCGGTTTCCCGCGTGGGTGGCGCCGCGCAGGTCAAGGCGATGAAGTCGGTTTCGGGTTCGCTCCGTATCGACCTGTCGCAGTACCGCGAGCTGGAGGCCTTCGCGGCCTTCGCTTCGGACCTCGACGACGCGTCGAAGGCGCAGCTCGAGCGTGGCGCCCGCCTGTACGAAGTGCTCAAGCAGCCGCAGTACTCCCCGATCCCGGTCGAGGAGCAGGTCGTCACGGTGTACCTGGGCACGAACGGGCACTACGACTCGGTCCCGACCGAGGACGTGCGCCGCTTCAACCACGAGTTCATCGACTCCGCCCGTCGTAAGCACGGCGAGCTCCTCAAGGACATCCGCGAGTCGGGCAAGTTCTCCGACGAGACCGCTTCCGGGCTGGTCGACGCGGTGAACGAGTTCAAGAAGGAGTTCACCACCGCCGAGGGCAAGAGCCTCGTCGAGGTTTCCGACGCGATGGCCGCCGAGAAGGTCGGGCAGGAGACCGTCAAGGTCAACAAGCCCGCACCGAAGAAGTGAGCTGATAGCTCATGGCCGCACAACTCCGAGAACTCCGGTCGCGTATCAAGGCGACCAAGTCCATCGGCAAGATCACCAAGGCGATGGAGCTCATCGCCACCGCGCGCATCACCAAGGCGCGGGCGAAGGTCGCGGCGTCCCGGCCCTACTCGGACGAGATCACGAACGTGCTCTCGGCCCTGGCCGGCGCCTCGGCCAACCTCGACCACCCGCTGCTGGTCGAGCGTTCCGACCCGAAGCGTGCGGCGGTCCTCGTGATCACCAGCGACAAGGGTCAGTGCGGTGGATACAACTCCAACGTGCTGAAGGCGACCGAGGAGCTCCTCACGCTGCTGCGTGAGCAGGGCAAGGAGCCGGTGCTGTACGTGACCGGCAACAAGGGCCTGAGCTACTACCGCTTCCGTGGCCGCGAGGTGACCGAAAGCTGGACGGGCTTCTCCGACCAGCCCGGTTACGTCAACGCCGCGGAGGCCGGTGAGCTCATCGTCGAGTCGTTCCTGAACGGCGCCGACGACGAGGCGGGTAACGCCGACGGCATCCTGGGTGTCGACGAGATCCACGTCGTCTACACCGAGTTCGTCTCGATGCTGACCCAGCGTCCGACCGCCAAGCGCGTCGCGCCGCTCGAGGTCGAGTACACCGAGGGCGAAGAGAAGCCGGAAAGCCTGCTCCCGAGCTACGAGTTCGAGCCCAGTGCCGAAAAGCTGCTCTCCGCGTTGCTGCCGAAGTACATCAACACGCGGATCTTCGCGGCGATGCTCGAGTCGGCGGCGTCCGAACTCGCGGCCCGCCGGACCGCGATGAAGGCCGCGTCGGACAACGCGAACGATCTGGTGAGCACGCTGACGCGGGAGATGAACCAGGCCCGTCAGGCGCAGATCACCCAGGAGATCTCTGAAATCGTCGGTGGCGCGAACGCGCTCACCGCAGCAGGAAGTGATGACTGATGACCAGTACTGAAGCCCGTGCCAAGGGGCGCATCGTCTCGGTGACCGGCCCGGTCGTCGACGTCGAATTCCCGCGCGGTTCCGTTCCCGACCAGTTCAACGCGCTCAAGGTCGAAATCGAGTTCGAGCAGCTCCGCAAGACGGTGACGCTCGAGGTCGCCAGCCACCTCGGTGACAACCTCGTCCGTACCATTTCGCTCCAGCCGCAGGACGGCCTCGTCCGTGGCGCCGAGGTCACCGACACCGGCGGCCCCATCACGGTGCCGGTCGGCGACAAGGTCAAGGGCCACGTCTACAACGCGCTCGGCGAGTGCCTCGACGAGCCCGGCTACGGCGACGACCTCGAGCGCTGGGGCATCCACCGCAACCCGCCTTCCTTCGACCAGCTCGAAGGCAAGACGAAGATGCTGGAGACCGGCCTCAAGGTCGTCGACCTGCTGACCCCGTACGTCGAGGGTGGCAAGATCGGCCTGTTCGGCGGTGCCGGCGTCGGCAAGACGGTGCTCATCAAGGAGATGATCACCCGTGTCGCCCGGAACTTCGGTGGCACCTCGGTGTTCGCCGGTGTCGGCGAGCGCACCCGTGAGGGCAACGACCTCTTCCTGGAGATGTCCGAGGACGGCGTCATCAACGACACCGCCCTCGTCTTCGGCCAGATGGACGAGCCGCCCGGCACGCGTATGCGCGTCGCGCTGTCCGCGCTGACCATGGCGGAGTACTTCCGCGATGTGCAGAACCAGGACGTGCTGCTCTTCATCGACAACATCTTCCGGTTCACCCAGGCCGGTTCCGAGGTGTCGACCCTGCTGGGCCGTATGCCTTCGGCCGTGGGTTACCAGCCGACGCTGGCCGACGAGATGGGTCAGCTCCAGGAGCGGATCACCTCGACCCGTGGTCGTTCGATCACCTCGATGCAGGCGATCTACGTCCCCGCGGACGACTACACCGACCCGGCCCCGGCCGCGACGTTCGCCCACCTGGACGCCACCACGGAGCTCTCGCGTGGCGTGTTCCAGAAGGGCATCTTCCCGGCGGTGGACCCGCTGGCGTCGACGTCGACCATTCTCGACCCGGCCATCGTCGGTGAGGACCACTACCGCGTGGCCTCCGAGGTCATCCGGATCCTGCAGAAGTACAAGGAACTGCAGGACATCATCGCGATCCTCGGTATGGACGAGCTCTCGGAAGAGGACAAGCTCACCGTTCAGCGCGCGCGCCGCATCGAGCGGTTCCTCTCGCAGAACATGCTGGTCGCCGAGGCGTTCACGCAGATCCCGGGCTCGACCGTGCCGCTGTCGGAGACCATCGAGTCCTTCGACCGCATCACCAAGGGCGACTTCGACCACTACCCGGAGCAGGCGTTCCTGGGTATCGGTGGCCTCGAAGACCTCGAGAAGAAGTACAAGGAAATCACCAAGAAGTGATGTTCCGATGAGCGGCGGGATCAGTGTCTACTGTGGACGCTGGTCCCGCCGTTCGCATAGTTGGAAGTTTGACTATTACACTCGGTGCCAGCACCTGAAGTGAAGGGAAGCTACGTGGCTGAGATTTCTGTCGAGCTGGTAGCCGTCGAGCGCCGTCTCTGGTCCGGTACCGCCACGTTCGTGGTGGCGCAGACCACCGAGGGCGAGATCGGCATCATGGCCGGTCACGAGCCTGTCCTCGGTCAGCTCGTCGAGGGTGGCGTCGTCAAGGTGACCACCACGGACGGCGAGACCGTGACCGCCGCGGTGCACGGCGGATTCCTGTCGGTCACCGCGACCGGCGTGAGCGTCCTCGCCGAAAGCGCGGAACTTTCGCACGAGATCGACGTCGATGCGGCCAAGAAGGCGTTGAGCGGCGACGACGAGCAAGAGCGGGCTAGGGCGACCGCCCAGCTCCGCGCGGCCGGTCAGTCAGTCTGACCGGGCGAAGGACAGGGGCCGGGCCGTGGAAATCGCCGTGGGTGTTCTCGGGGCCCTGACCATCCTGGCCGTTCTCGCGGCCTGGTATTCGTTGCGGTGGGTCCGGATGCGCCGCGGTGGCGGCGTGAGTGTCGCGCTGCGGTGGCGTCCGGACGAGGCGCGGTCCAGCTGGCATCTGGGGCTGGGCCGCTACGAGGGCGACGAGTTCGTCTGGTTCCGCGTGTGGAGCCTGCGGACCGGCCCGGACCGCGTGTTCCAACGAGCGAGCATGGAGGTCGCGGACCGTCGCGACCCCTCCGGCACGGAGGCGTACGCCGTCCCCGACGGCTCGATCGTCCTGCGGTGTGAGTCCGCCACGCAGGAGGCGATCGAGATCGCGATGGGCCCCGGCGCCCTCACCGGTTTTCTCTCCTGGCTCGAATCGGCCCCGCCGGGCCGCCGCCTCCCGCGCGCTTCCTGAGTTACGCCCCCAATCACGTGAGTCACGCCTCTGATCACGTGAGTTCCCCGTTCGAGCACGCCGTATGCTCGCGCCGTGACCATCGTCGACATCCCCGGTTCGAAGTCGATCACCGCCCGAGGCCTGTTCCTCGCGGCCGCCGCCCACGGGACGACCGTGCTGAGCAGGCCGCTGCGTTCGGATGACTCCGAGGGCTTCGCCGAAGGCCTTCTCAAGCTCGGCTACCAGGTCTCCCGCACTGACGGGGAGTGGACGATCGAAGGCAGGCCCGAGGGCCCCGCCGTCGACAGCGCCGACGTCTTCTGCCGCGACGGCGCCACCACCGCGCGCTTCCTGCCCGCACTGGCCGCCGCCGGGCACGGCACCTTCCGCTTCGACGCCTCCCAGCAGATGCGCGCCCGGCCGCTCGGGCCGCTGACCGACGCGTTGCAGGAACTGGGCGTCGACCTCACCTTCGAAGGCTCCCCGGGACACCATCCGCTGGTCGTGCGGGCCGCTGGGATCAAGGGCGGGGAACTGACGCTGGACGCGGGGCTGTCCTCCCAGTTCCTGACCGCGTTGCTACTGGTCGGGCCGCTGACCGCCGAGGGGTTGCGGATCACCGTGACCGACCTCGTTTCGGTGCCGTACGTCGAGATCACCATCGCCATGATGCGGCGCTTCGGCGTCGAGGTCGTGCGGGACGGCGACACGTTCGTCGTGCCGCCCACGCCGTACCGGGCTTGCCGCTACGAGATCGAGCCGGACGCCTCGACGTCCAGCTACTTCTTCGCGGCCGCCGCGCTGACCGGCAACTCGGTGACCGTGCCGGGCTTGGGCGAAGGCGCTCTGCAGGGCGATCTGGCCTTCGTCGACGTCCTGCGGCAGATGGGCGCGGACGTCGAGGTGGGCCCGGACGCGGTGACCGTGACCGGGACCGGCGGGCTGCGCGGTGTCACGGTGAACATGCGCGACATCTCCGACACCGTGCCGACGCTCGCGGCCATCGCGCCGTTCGCGGACGGGCCGGTGCGGATCGAGGACGTCTACAACACGCGGATCAAGGAATGCGACCGGCTGGCGGCGTGCGAGGAGAACCTGCGCGCGATGGGCGTCTCGGTCGAGACCGGACGGGACTGGATCGAGATCCAGCCGGGTGTGCCGACGGGGACTCTGATGAAGTGCCGGCGGGATCACCGGATCGCGATGGCGTTCAGCGTCACGGGGCTGCGGACGCCCGGGATCACGCTGGACGACCCGGGTTGCGTGAAGAAGACCTTCCCCGGTTTCCATGACGCCCTCGCCGCGCTTCGGGGTTCCTGGGGCATTTAGGCCGCTGAAGGCGGCCGCGGAAACATGGGATCATCACGAAGCGGCATTTCTACCGGGTTTCCGACGTGATCCACGTCTATTCTCGGCCTATGACTCAGAGCGAGGACGCGAACCGCTGGAGCCACCTTCCCGAGTCCGTGTCCCTGGAGGACACGATCACGATGAAGGCGATCGACCCGGGCAAGGACGGAACGCCCGAAGTCGACCTCGAGCGTTATTGGGCAGCACAAGAACAGGGCTGAGCTCCTACTCATCACGCGATTCGGCACCTGGTTGCGGTAGTTGCTCACGCAACGACCGCATCCAGGTGCCGAATTGCGTCGTCAGGACGCTCCGCCGGGCTGCCACAGGATGTCGCCGTCCGGGTTCGCCAGTCGCGACAGGATGAACAGCAGGTCGGAAAGCCGGTTCAGGTATTTGATCGCCAGCTGATTCGTCGTGGCCTGCTCGGCCTCGAACAGTGCCCAGCCGGAGCGCTCCGCCCGTCGTGCGACCGTGCGGGCCTGATGCAGGAACGCCGCGCCCGGGGTGCCACCCGGCAGGATGAACGAAGTCAGCTTCGGCACGCGCTCGTTGAATTCGTCGCACCAGCCTTCGAGCCGTTCGATGTACCGCTCGGTGATGCGCAGCGGCTCGTACGGCGGGTTCTCCACGATCGGCGCGCACAGATCCGCGCCGACATCGAAGAGATCGTTCTGCACCGCACGCAGCACCTGCGTGATTTCGTCGGAGAGGCCGCCCATCGCGAGCGCGAGCCCGATGACGGAGTTGGCTTCGTCGACGTCGGCGTACGCACCCAGCCGTGGCGAGGTCTTCGGCACGCGAGAGCCGTCGCCGAGTGCCGTGGTGCCGTTGTCGCCGACCTTCGTGTACACGCGGTTGATGCGAACGACCATGAAGCCGACTCTACCGGCCCGGCGTAAGGCAAATCCGGGCGAGAGGGCATGATTGGCGCCCATGAGCGAGCACTTCGACGTGCACGGCGGAGCACGGCTGGTCGGCGAGGTCGACGTGGTCGGGGCCAAGAACAGCGTCCTGAAACTGATGGCCGCGGCCCTATTGGCCGAGGGCACGACGACCATCACGAACTGCCCCCAGATCCTGGACGTCCCCCTGATGGGCGACGTCCTGCGCAGTGTCGGCTGCGACGTCGTCATCGACGGCGACACGGCCAAGATCACCACCCCCGCCGAGCTGTCGCACCGGGCCGATTCGGCCGCGATGGGCAAGCTGCGCGCGTCGGTCTGCGTCCTTGGTCCCCTGGTCGGACGGCTCAAGCAGGCCGTCGTGGCGCTGCCGGGCGGAGACGCGATCGGTTCCCGTCCGCTGGACATGCACCAGAACGGCCTGCGCAAACTGGGCGCCACCAGCACCATCGAGCACGGCTGCGTCGTGGCGAAGGCCGACGGGCTGCGCGGCGCGCAGATCTGGCTGGACTTCCCGAGCGTCGGCGCCACCGAGAACATCCTGATGGCCGCCGTGCTCGCCGAGGGCACCACGGTCATCGACAACGCCGCGCGCGAGCCCGAGATCGTCGACATCTGCACGATGCTGATCGAGATGGGCGCGAAGGTCGAAGGCGCGGGCACCTCGACGCTCACCGTCGAGGGCGTCGAAAAGCTGCACCCCACCGAACACCGCGTGATCGGCGACCGGATCGTCGGCGCGACCTGGGCGTTCGCCGCCGCGATGACCAGGGGCGACCTGACCGTCCGCGGCGTCAACCCGCACTACCTCGACCTGGTCCTCGACAAGCTCCGCCTGGCGGGCGCCGAGGTCGAGACGTTCGAGGGCAAGGGTTTCCGCATCGTCCAGAACGAGCGCCCGAAGGCCGTCGACTGGGTGACGCTGCCGTACCCCGGTTTCGCGACCGACCTGCAGCCGTTCGCGGTGGCGTTGTCGGCGGTCTCCGAAGGCACGTCGATGATCACGGAGAACATCTACGAGGCCCGGTTCCGGTTCATCGAAGAGATGATGCGGCTTTCCGGCGACGCGCGCACCGACGGGCACCACGCCGTCGTCCGTGGTGTGGAGAGGCTTTCGAGCGCTCCGGTGTGGGCCGCGGACATCCGCGCCGGTGCCGGGCTGGTGCTGGCCGGGCTGTGCGCGGACGGCGTCACCGAGGTCTGGGACGTCTTCCACATCGACCGCGGTTACCCGCATTTCGTGGAGAACCTGAACCGCCTCGGCGCCCGGATCGAGCGCGTGGCGGGAGAGCCCGACCGGGCTTGAGCAAACGCGCGTGAAGGCCCCCTTCCCTCGGCTCAGCCGAGGCAAGGGGGCCTTCACTCGCGATCAGGGCAGGGCGACGAACGGCGCGAGGAAGTCACGCGACGTCGGCGAGTCCAGCCGGTAGGTGACGTTGGTGGCGTAACAAGGCCCGTCGCCGGTGATGGTGGTCGACACCAGGACGCGCTCGCCGCCGATGGTGGCGAAGTTCGGGCCGCCGGAGTCGCCGTAGCAGGCGCCGCCGTTGCCCTGGGGCGCCGTCATCGCGAGCCGCACCCACGTGCTGTTCAGTGCGTTGAAGGTGACCGGTGCCTTCATTCGCACCCCGCCACCCGGATGCGTGTGCCCGCCCGGCCCGTTCACGGCTTCTTGCGTGCCGTAGCCGGCGACCACGAACGGCGTCGAGTTCAGCGCCTGCGGGCCGAGCGCGTCGAGCTGTCCGGCGCTGGGCAGCTTGGCGGGCTTGAAGGCCCAACGCGCGGCGACCTGCTTCGCGGGCAACTGGACGACGGCGATGTCGTGCGAGTCGGCCGAGTTGCCGGGGTAGCCGGGCTCGTTGTGCGCGACCCCCTCCACGGCGACGGCCTTGGCGACCGCGGCCGGGTCGCCGGGGTACTTCTTCGCTGCCGCGTCGAGACCCGCTTGCACATCCTGATCGAGTGAGACGAAGAACCGCACGTTGGCGGGCCAGTCGGTGGTGCAGTGCGCGGCGGTGAGGAACGTGTCGGCGTCCACCATGGTGCCGGAGCACACCCAGTCGACCCGGTCGGGCGTGGCGGGGGCGCCGTCGTTGTCCCAGGTGGCGACCAGGGCGCCGACCTCGGTGCGCTCGGGTGCCGGGGTGGCGTTGTAGGAGTTGATCGCGGGCGCGGCGGTGGCGCCGCCCAGCAAGAGGGCGGCGGCCAGCGTCGCGACGGTGGCGGCGGGGGTGAACCTCACGAACGGCCTCCTCGGCTGAGTGCTTCTGAAGACGGAATTCAACGTGGTGGACGCCGTGAAGTCATCCGCCGAAAGTAGTCACGTGTCCCTGCGCCGCCGGGTTCCGGCGAGGACCACGGCACCGCCCGCGGTCAGCAGGCCCAGCCCGGCCAGCAGTGCGGGTTCGAGATCGAAACCGGTCTTGGCCAGCGAAGCGGGGCTCGCGCCCACGGTGTCGGAACGAGGCACGACGGCGGCGGCCTGGGCCGCCACAGGGACGACCGCGGCCGGTGCGACCTGGGCAGGTGGCCCCCCGAGTGGGGGAGTCACGACGGGCGGCTTCTCTCCCGGAGGCTGGGCCGGGGTGCAGGCCGTATGCGCGGGATTGCCGCGTCCGACGCCGTGGTTGCGGTCGCATTCGTAGCCCGCGTTGGCGTCGGAACCGCCGGGCAGCTGTCCGGGCGGGTTCTTGTCGTCGGCCTTGCCGACACAACCGGCACAGGGTTTCCCGGCGGCTTTCCCACCGCCGTTCCCGTTGGCGGACGGCGAACCGTCGCGGGTGGAGTCGTAGGGGCCGTGCTTGTTGGCACCGTGCCCGGAGAAGTCCGCTTTGGACGGTGGCTGCGGTTTGGTGTGCCCGGGAGGAGCGCCGCCGTTGCCGCGCTCGCCGGCGTCGGCGGGGCCCGCACCGAGGAGAACGAGGGAGAAGGCGGCTCCGGCGAGAACGCCGTAGGTCTTCTTGTTCATCGAAGCCTCCCTGAGGTCGCGCCATTGCGACATACGGAGTATCGCGTGAACGGCCGAAGGGGTTACTCGAGTACGAGAGCGGCGCCGAAACCGACCAGCGCGGTCCCGGTGACACCGTCGAGTGCGCGGCGGACCTTGCGGCGTTCCAGCCAGGTGCGCACGCGGTGCACGAAGAACAGCAGCAGAAGCTGGGCGATGGTGCCCGCCGCCGCGATCGTGTAAGCCAGCAGCAAGGCGTCGCCGGTGCCGGTGACACCCGGGATCAGGAACTGCGGCAGCACCGACAGGTACAGCACGAGGACCTTCGGATTGGTGACGTTGGAGAGGAAGCCCTCCCGCCAGCGACGGAATCCGCTCCGCCGGGCGGCTGCGGTCTCGGCGAGCTGCCCGTAATCGCCGCGGTAGGCGCCGATCAACGCCCGGATCCCCAGGTAGCAGAGGTAAGCCGCACCGGCCCACTTCACGGCTTCGAACACCGGCCGCGAGTTCATGATGACCGCGCCGAGACCGAGCGCGGCGGCGGTGGCCTGCGCGAGATTCGCGACGCCGACCCCGAAACAGGCCCAGCCCCCGCCGCGGATACCGCCGGAGAGCGCGTTCTTCAGCACCACCATGTTGTCCGGACCGGGGACGAGCGCCAGCGCCAGCATCATCAGCGCGAAACCGCCGTAGACACCCCAGGTCATGACTCGAGCACCAATGCCGCGCCGAAACCGACCAGCGCGGTCCCGGTGACACCGTCGAGTGCGCGGCGGACCTTGCGGCGTTCCAGCCAGGTGCGCACGCGGTGCACGAAGAACAGCAGCGTCATCAGCCAGATCGCGCCCAGCACCGCGACGGTGTAGGCGAGCAGCAGCGCGTGCCACGCCGACGTCGTCGCGGGGTCGAGGAACTGCGGCAGCACCGACAGGTACAGCACGAGCACCTTGGGGTTGGTGATGTTGGAGAGGAAGCCTTCGCGGAAGCGGCGGAATCCGCTCGCTCCCTGCTGCTTCACCGCCGCGACGCCGGAGTAGTCGCCGCGCCACGCGCCGCGCAGCGCCTGGAAACCGAGGAAGACGAGGTATGCGGCGCCGACCCACTTGAGCGTCACGAACACCGGCTGCGACTGCGCGATGACGACACCGAGGCCGAGCGCGGCCGCGGTGCCCTGGACGGTGTTGGCCACGAAGATCCCCGCCGTGGCGAGGAAGCCGCCGCGGGTGCCGCCGGACAGCGAGTTCTTGAGCATGATCATCGTGTCCGGCCCCGGCGCGAGGACGATCAGGACGACGATGAGCAGATAGCTGCTGTACGAACTCCAGGTCACGGTCACTCACGCTAGACGGCGCCCGCGGGCGCCGTCTCCCGGATTTCGGTCACAGTCCCCGGTCACGATTCCGGCAAAGCCCTGGTCAGCGGGAGGAAGCGGGCTTATCGTCCGTCCATGCAGCTGGGGGATGGGGCGTTGCTGTCCGGTGAGCGCCTGCTTTGGGAAGGCGCGCCGCGGCGCGTTCCGCTCGTCGAGACGAGTGACCTGACAGGCGTGCCGGGGTTGTTGTTCATCGGGTTCCTGCTCTATCCCGCGACGCGGGGGCCCGTGTCGCGGATCGTCTACGTGGTGCCGTCGGTGATCTTGCTGCTCTGGATCGGCAAGGGCATCAAGCGCTACCTCGAAACGCGGACGAGTTCGTTCGTCGTGACCGATCGACGTGTCGTCGTCCGGCGCAGGGGTGGTGAAGTCACGTCGCGGTATCTGAGTGATCTGGGGGCACCACGGCTGGTGGAGCATCCGGGTGGAACCGGCACCATCACCTTCGACGACGGCCTGTCCACGGGTTTCCTCGGTGGCAGGACGAACCGTGACGCCGGAACCGCAGCTCCGAGGCTGGTGAGGATCGCGGACGGGTACCACGTCCGCGACCTGATCGTGACGGCTCACCAGGTCCGTCCGGCCGGTTAGCAACCGACGAACGGACACTCCTCGCCCGCCTCGCGGACGGGTAGGGTGCCGTGGCATGCATGAGGGGCAGATCGACCTCCTTCCAGGCGAACGGGTCGTCTGGGCCGGACAGCCGGTGCGCAGGCCCCTCTTCAATCCCGGCGACTACTTCAACGTCCCCGTCGGCCTGCTCTGGCTCGGCGGCGTCACGCTGTTCTTCGCCGGAAACCACGACACGGCGTTCCACGTGGCCGCGTGGGCCGTGCTCACCGTCGCGGGGGTGTTCCATTTCGCCGGCAGGCCGCTGATCCGCTACCTCAGGCTCGCTTCGACGACCTACGCCGTGACGGACGGCCGGGTCATCGAGACCAGTTCGCTGGTCCGTCGCAAGGAAAGGTCCCAGGAGCTGGCCGGGCTGGCCGATCCCGTGGTCACGCCGGGGCCCGGCAAGACCGGGACGATCACCTTCGGCAGGCTCGGCGTGCTGGCGTGGGCGTCGGCGAACTTCGGTGCGGGCACCGGGAAGGATCGCGAGGCGCCGGTCATCCTTGTGGGTGTCAGCGATGTGGCGAAGGTGCGGGAAAAGCTCGCGAAAGCCGTGGACGAGGCACGGCAGCGCCACGAACCTGTCGCCGGAGAATGACCCGACTGTGTTCGATTCAACTACGCGGCCGATGTTACCGGCCGGTATGCTCGGGCGGTCGTCCAGCGCCGGAGGTGCACCGTGCCCTATCCCACGGACCGTGAACGGGACCGCCCCTGGGTGATGCGGACCTACGCGGGCCACTCGTCCGCGGCCGCGTCCAACGAGCTGTATCGCCGCAACCTGGCGAAGGGGCAGACCGGTCTCTCGGTCGCCTTCGATCTGCCGACGCAGACCGGCTACGACCCGGACCACCAGCTGTCCAAGGGCGAGGTCGGCAAGGTCGGCGTCCCGGTCTCGCATATCGGCGACATGCGGCGCCTGTTCGACGGCATCCCGCTCGCCGAGGCCAACACGTCGATGACGATCAACGCGCCCGCCATGTGGCTGCTGGCGCTCTACGTCTCCGTGGCGCGCGAGCAGGCCGAAGCCGAGGGACGTGACGTCGACGAAGTGCTGGCCAAGCTCACCGGCACGACGCAGAACGACATCATCAAGGAATACCTCTCCCGCGGCACCTACATCTTCCCGCCGGGTCCGAGTCTTCGCCTGATCACCGACATGATCGCGTGGACCGTGCACCACGTGCCGAAGTGGAATCCGATCAACATCTGCAGCTATCACCTGCAGGAAGCCGGCGCGACGCCGACGCAGGAGGTCGCGTACGCGTTGTGCACGGCGATCGCCGTCCTCGACGCGGTCCGGGATTCCGGGCAGGTCGAGCAGGCCGACATGGCCAAGGTGGTCGCGCGGATCTCGTTCTTCGTCAACGCCGGTGTGCGGTTCGTCGAAGAGATGTCGAAGATGCGCGCGTTCACCGCGCTGTGGGACGAGATCACCCGGGATCGTTACGGCGTCACGGATCCCAAGGCGCGGCGGCTGCGTTACGGCGTGCAGGTCAACTCGCTGGGACTGACCGAGGCGCAGCCGGAGAACAACGTCCAGCGCATCGTGCTGGAGATGCTCGCGGTCTCGCTTTCCCGTGGCGCCAGGGCCCGTGCGATCCAGCTGCCCGCGTGGAACGAGGCGCTCGGTCTGCCCCGGCCGTGGG
The DNA here is from genome assembly GCF_003947325.1 of Amycolatopsis sp. WAC 01375. Taxonomy (NCBI): domain Bacteria; kingdom Bacillati; phylum Actinomycetota; class Actinomycetes; order Pseudonocardiales; family Pseudonocardiaceae; genus Amycolatopsis; species Amycolatopsis sp. WAC 01375. The sequence continues at coordinate 104,236 of NZ_QHHW01000026.1, read as the reverse complement.
ATCAGCAGTGGGCGCTGCGGATGCAGCAGGTGCTCGCGTTCGAGACCGACCTGCTGGAGTACGAGGACATCTTCGACGGCTCGCACGTCATCCAGGCCAAGGTCGACGAGATCATGGCGGGCGCGCGCGAGGAGATCGCGCGAGTGCAGGATCTCGGTGGCGCGGTCGCGGCCGTCGAGAGCGGCTACATGAAGTCGCAACTCGTCGCCTCGCTCGCGGAGTACCGGCGCGGAATGGAGAACGGCGAGCGGATCCTGGTCGGGGTCAACAAGTTCGAGACCACGGAGCCCTCCCCGCTGCAAGCGGAGGGCGCCAAGGCGATCGAAACGATCGACCCCGCCGTCGAGAAGCAGGCCGTCACGGCGATCGACGAATGGCGGACGCACCGCGACAGCGCGGCCGCCGAGTCGGCGCTGGCGAAGCTGAAGGCGATCGCGAAAACGTCGGAGAACCTGTTCGAGGTGACGATCGAGTGTGCCCGCGCCGGTGTCACCACCGGTGAATGGTCGGGTGCGCTGCGCGAGGTGTTCGGCGAATACCGTGCTCCCACCGGGGTTTCCGCGTCGGCGGCCGCGGGCGAGGGCAACGCGGAACTCCGCCGCGTCCGCGACAGGGTCAAGGCGACGAACACCGAGATCGGCGAGCGGCTGCGGATCCTGGTCGGCAAACCCGGCCTCGACGGGCATTCGAACGGCGCCGAGCAGGTGGCCGTCCGGGCGCGTGACGTCGGGTTCGAGGTGGTGTACCAGGGCATCCGGCTCACGCCGGAGCAGATCGTCGCGGCCGCCGTCCAGGAGGGCGTGCACGTGGTCGGGCTTTCGGTGCTCTCGGGTTCGCATCTCGAGGTCGTGCCGCAGGTCGTGGACGGCTTGCGGGCCGCCGGCGCGGGTGACGTCCCGGTCATCGTCGGCGGGATCATCCCGCCCGACGACGAGAAGCTCTTGCTGGAGCGAGGGATCGCGAGGGTGTTCACGCCGAAGGACTACGAACTCACCGACATCATGGACGGAATTGTCGGATTGGTGCGGGAGCGCCACGGTCTGAGCACTTAACGTCACCGTTAATCTCGGTACCGTAACGGCCACTGGTGGGTGAGCCGCTCACATTGCCGGGACAAAGGTACCCACCTACGTTTCGATTGAACCGATTAATCGAAAAGGGGTGCGGCGATGGCGCGCGGCGAGTGGTCGAGGCGAGAATTCTTCCGGCGGTCGGCTGTTCTGGGCGCGGTGACGATCGGCGGTCCGGTGCTGTTGTCCGCGTGCACGACAACGACCTCCGGGAACGCGTTGGAGGCGGCGAAAAGCTCCAAGAAGATCAAGATCGGAATCGCGAACGAAGCGCCCTACGGTTTCACGGACCAGGGTGGCAAGGTCACCGGGGAAGCCCCCGAAGTCGCCCGAGCCGTCTTCAAGGCCATGGGCATCGACAACGTGGAAGCCGAAGCGGTCTCGTTCGACCAGCTGATCCCCGGGCTCAACGCCAGGAAGTACGACATCGTCGCGGCCGGGATGAACATCAAGAAGGAGCGGTGCGACGCGGCGGCCTTCTCGATCCCCGACTACTCGGCGCTGACCGCTTTGCTGGTACCCAAGGGAAATCCGCAGCAGGTGCTGAAGTTCGAGGACATCGCGGCCAAGAAGGTCAAGGTCGCCGTGCTCTCGGCGGCCGTGGAGAAGGGGTACGCCACCGACTCCGGTGTCGCCGAGGACCAGATCGTCACCCTCGATTCGCAGGACAACATGCTCCGCGCGGTCACCGACGGCCGGGTCTACTGCGCCGCTCTCACCGACATCTCCCTCAAGGACGTGCTGAGCAAGAGCCCTGGCGCGGCAGCCGAAGTCACGCCCGGCTTCGATCCGATCAAGGACGGCAAGCCGGTCGTTTCCGCCGGCGCCTTCGTCTTCCGCAAGGACGACAACCCCTTGCGTGAGGCCTTCAACGCCGAACTCAAGAAGCTGCAGGACAGCGGCGAATGGACCAAGATCGTGACACCGTTCGGGTTCACGGCGGCCAACCTGCCGAAGCCCGACGTCACCACCGAGAAACTCTGCGCGGTGTAACGGGGCTGACGTCATGTCGTCGTCGGTGTCGCATATCATCACGACCGTCCTCAGTGGACTGACCGCGACCGTCACCGCCGCGTTCGGCGGGATCGCGCTCACCGTGGTGCTGTCCTTGGTCGCCGGGCTCGCGCTGAGATCGCCGTCCCGGCTCGTGCGGGGGATTTCCCGGGTGTACGTGGAGATCTTCCGCGGTACCTCGGAGGTCGTCCAGCTGTTCTGGCTGTATTTCGTCCTGCCCGTGCTGGTGGGCTTTCAACTGGTCCCGATGTTCGCCGGGATCCTCGTGCTCGGGCTGAATCACGGCGCGTACGGCGCCGAGATCGTGCGCGGTGCGGTGAATTCGGTCCCGCGGGCACAGTTCGAAGGAGCCATCGCGCTCAACCTGACACCCGCCCAGCGGATGCGGCGCGTGATCCTGCCGCAGGCGTTCGCGGAAATGCTGCCGCCGTTCAACAACCTGTTCATCCAGTTGCTGAAGAGTACGGCGCTGCTCTCGTTCATCGCCGTTCCGGAGATGGCACGGCAAGGTGAACTGCTGCGGCCGGTGTTCGGCTCCGAGATCGGCTGGATCTACGGCACCGAACTCGTGCTCTACCTGCTCATCGCCCTGCTGATCACCAGCGGGATGCGGGCACTGGAGCGGGTCGCGGCGCGGCGCCTCGGCAGGGCACCGTCGAAGATGACAGCCGCGGCGGGGGGTATCTGATGGACTGGAGCTGGGAAGCGGCCTTCGATTCGATTCCTCTGCTGCTGGAGGGTCTTCTCGTCACGGTCGAGATCACCTTGCTCGCCTCGGCCGTCGCCTACGCGCTCGGGCTGGTGTTCGCGCTGATCCGCCGCACGGGGATTCCCGTGCTGTCGCAGGCGGTCACGCTGTTCATCGAGTTCGTCCGCAGTACCCCGTTGCTGATCCAGGTGTTCGCGATCTACTACCTGGTGCCGCCGCTGACGGGTTTCACGATGTCGGCGTTCGTCACCGGTGTCGTGGCGCTCGGCGTGCATTACGCGACGTACGCGGCCGAGGTGTACCGGGCCGGGATCGAGGCCGTCCCGAGAGGACAGTGGGAGGCCGCGACCGCGCTGAACCTGCCACGCCAACGGGTGTGGGCGGCGGTCGTCCTGCCGCAAGCGGTCCCTCGGGTGTTGCCCGCTTTGGGCAACTACACGATCTCGATGTTCAAGGAAACCCCGCTGCTGCTGGGGATCGGTGTCCTCGACGTGCTCAACCGGGCGAAAGAGGTCGGCGCCGAAACGTTCCGCGTCGTCGAGCCGTACACCCTGGCCGGGGTGCTGTTCCTGCTGGTGAGCCTGCCGGCTTCGATTCTGGTGAGAAGGTTGGAGCGACGTGCCGCCCACAGTTGATTCCCCGATGATCCGGTTCTCGCAGGTGGTCAAGTCCTACGGCGAGCACGTCGTGCTGCGGGACCTCGATTTCACTGTCGCGCCAGGGGAATTCGTTTCGCTGATCGGGCCGAGCGGGTCCGGCAAGACGACGATCCTGCGGCTGCTGATGACTCTGGAGAAGGTCGACGGCGGCACCATCGAGATCTGCGGCGACTACCTGAGTCACATGAAGCGCGGCGAGAAACTGGTGCCCGCGGACGAGAAGTACCTGCGGGAGGCGCGCAAGCGGATCGGCATGGTGTTCCAGCAGTTCAATCTGTTCCCCAACATGAACGTGCTGCGCAACATCACCGAAGCGCCGATCCACTCGCTCGGCGTCGCGCGGGACGAGGCCGAGGCGCGTGCCGTCGAACTGCTGGAAATGGTGGGGCTCACGGACAAGAAGGACGAGCACCCCAGCCGGCTTTCCGGTGGCCAGCAGCAGCGTGTCGCGATCGCCCGCGCACTCGCGATGCGGCCGGACGTGCTGCTGCTGGACGAGGTGACCTCGGCACTCGACCCGGAACTGGTCGCCGACGTCCTGCGCGTGCTGCGCGAGATCGCGGCGTCCACCGACATCACGATCCTCTGTGTCACGCACGAAATGCAGTTCGCGCGGGACGTCTCGGATCGGGTGATGATGTTCGACCAGGGGCAGGTGCTGGAGGACGCCACACCGGACAAGCTGTTCAACGATCCGGACCACGACCGGACGCGGCGGTTCCTCAAGGCGGTCATCGACCGGGCCTGAGACTCGCGCCGCGCCTCGGTGGTGGCAGGTTGCGAAAGCCACTTTCGCAACGTTGCAGGTTGCGAAAGTGGCTTTCGCAACGTCGGCGGGCGAGCCCATCACGCCTCAAAGGCTCGCCAGGATCTCCTTCGTCGAGGTGACCGTGGCGAACCCGCCGCCGTGCAGGTTCGTCGCGGTCGCCTTGGACAGCTCGTCGGCGGTCAGGACGCTGCCGTCCGGCCCGGCGAGGTCGAAGGTGAAGGTCGCGTCGAGTGCGAAAGTCACGTCGTAGCCGAGGTTCCCGCCGACGCGCGCGGTGGTCTCGCAGCAGAAGTTCGTCTGGATACCGGCGAGCACGAACGAGGTGATCCCGCGCGTTTTCAGCCAGCCGTCGAGATCGATGTCGCCGTGGAAAGCCGAGTTGACCTTCTTGCCGAACACCAGATCCGCGCGCACACCGTCGAGTTCGGGCTTGAAGTGGTTGCCCTCCTGGCCGGGCTGCAGCGACGAGCCGGGCTTCACGGAATCGTGGTGCACCAGCACGATCGGCAGCCCGCGCTCCTGGTAGGCGTCGACGAGCGCCTTGATGTTGGCCTCCGCGCCGGGGTTGTTGCGCGGGCCCCAGACGGGCTTGTCGAAGCCGCGCTGGACGTCGATCACGAGCAGGGCCTTGTTCTCAGTGGTCATGGCTTCGAGTTTCACGCGTTCCGTCGCCGGAGGGGAGTGGCAGAAGAAGCGCGATGCGGTACTTTTCTGCCATGAGAACCGTGGGTGTGCTCCTCCTGCCGGGCAGCCGGTCCTTCGATCTGGGCGTGATCGGCGAGGTCTGGGGCGTGGACCGGACCGACAGCGGCATCGGCCCCTTCGAAGTCCGGCTCTGCGCGTCCGGCCGCGGCCGGATCGCCACTCACCCGTTCGGCCAGGTCGAGGCCACCCATGGGCTGAGCGGACTGGCGGGCTGCGATCTCGTCCTCGTACCCGGCCGGGTCGATCCGCACGCCGAGGTGCCCGCGGCGGCCGTCGCCGCGCTGCGCAAGGCCCGCCGAGCGGGGATCACCGTGGCGTCGCTGTGTTCCGGGGCCTTCACCCTCGCCGCGGCCGGGTTGCTCGACGGCCGGTCCGTCACCACGCACTGGCGGCTGCTGGACGACCTCGAAGCCGCCGCTCCCGACGCCGTCGTCCAGCGGGACGTCCTGTTCACCGACGAGGGTGACGTGCTGACGTCCGCCGGTGTGGTCGGCGGGCTGGACCTTTGCCTGCACCTGGTGCGCCGCGATCACGGCGCCGAGATCGCCGCCGCCCTCGCCCGCCGCCTCGTGATGCCGCCCGCGCGGGAAGGCGGCCAGCGGCAGTATGTCGACAGCCCCTTGCCGCCCAAGCCGTCGCGGCCGAGTGTTTCGTCCACAATGGACTGGGCGCTGGCGCGGATCGCCGACGACATCGGTGTCGACGACCTCGTCGGTCACGCCGGGCTGAGCGAGCGGACCTTCCACCGCGAGTTCGCGGCGGCCACCGGGGTGACGCCGGGGCGGTGGCTGCGCGCGCAGCGGGTGCGGCTCGCGCGGCGGCTGCTGGAGACCACCGAGCTCCCGGTCGAGCGGGTCGCGCGGCGTTCCGGCCTCGGCACCGCCGCCAACCTGCGACGACGGCTGCGGGCCGACGTCGGTGTCGGCCCCGATTCGTATCGCCGGACGTTCCGGTCGGTTACCGTCGAAGCATGGCCGAGTACGAGCACATCCTCGTGAAGCGGGACGGTGACACCGTCACGATCACCATGAACCGCGCCGCGCGGCGCAACTCACTGTCGGCGGACCACCTCGCCGAGCTGCTCGCGGCGTTCCGCGAGGCCGGGCGGACCGACGCCACCGGAATCGTCCTGGCGGGCGCCGGGCCGGTGTTCTCGGCGGGACACGACTTCGGCGACGTCGCCGCGCGCGACCTGATGGGCGTGCGCGAACTGCTGCGCCTGTGCACGGACCTGATGGGCACGATGCAGTCGGTGCCGCAGGTCGTCGTCGCGCGGGTGCACGGGCTGGCGACCGCGGCGGGCTGCCAGCTGGTGGCCTCGTGCGACCTCGCCGTCGCCGCCGAATCCGCCGGATTCGCCCTCCCGGGTGGCAAGGGCGGCTGGTTCTGCCACACCCCCGCGGTGCCGGTGGCCCGCGCTATCGGACGGAAACGGCTGATGGAACTGGCGCTCACCGGCGACGTCGTCGACGCCGCGACCGCACTGGACTGGGGTCTGGTGAACCGCGTGGTCCCGGACGACTCGCTCGACGAAGCCGTCGCCTCACTGCTCGGGCGCGCGACGCGGGGAAGCCGGGCGAGCAAGGCGATGGGCAAGCAGACTCTCTACGCGCAGCTGGACCGGCCCGAGGCCGACGCCTACGCGCTGGCGCTGGAGGTGATGGCCTCGGCGTCGCAGCTGCCGGGGGCGCGTGAGGGAATGGCGGCCTTCCTGGAGAAGCGCTCCCCGGTGTGGCCCGACTGAGTGCCCCCCGTGCAATGAAGGACGCTTTCATAGCAAAATTTGCAATGAAAGCGTCCTTCATTGCACGCCCGCGGGCTGGGTTTCATGACACTCGTTCGTGCATGAGCAGAAGCGTGTAGGCGGCCAGCGTCTGGGCGTCGGTTATGTCACCCGAAGCGATCATCTTCTCGAACTCCCCGCGTTCGAACCACGCTGTCCGCATGTCCTGCTCCTCGACCTCGCGCTGTGTTTCACCCTGTGTGAGATCGGTGGCGAGGAACACGCGCCCGCGCTGGCTCGAAGATCCGGGCGCGACGTCGGTGGTGCCGAGGTCGGTCATCGAACCCGCGATCAGCCCGGTCTCCTCCCGCAGTTCGCGGGCGGCGAGGTCGAGCGGCGGGACGTCGGCAAGTTCGGGCGCGGTGCCCATCGGGAACTCCCAGCGCCGCATCCCGACCGGATAGCGGAACTGCTCGACCAGGTGAAACCTGGCGCCGTCGAACGGGATCACCACGGCGCAGGTGGGTTTGTCGACGACGGCGTAGATCCCCTCGGAACCATCGAGCCGCCGGACGGCGTCCTCGCGCACGATCATCCAGTTGTTCCGATACACCTCACGCGAGCTGACACGCTGAACGGGGTCCATGCGCACAGTATCGCCATGCTTGTCCTACCCTCGCGTGGTGCGCCTTGTGATCGCTCGCTGCCAGGTCGACTACGCTGGCCGTCTGACCGCCCATCTGCCGATGGCCACCCGGCTGCTGCTCGTGAAGGCCGACGGCTCGGTGTCCGTGCACTCGGACGACCGCGCCTACAAGCCGCTGAACTGGATGAGCCCGCCATGCTGGCTGATCGAGGACGGCAAGCTGTGGATCGTCGAGAACAAGCAGGGGGAGAAGCTCGTCATCACCATCGACGAGATCTTCCACGACCACGCCCAGGAACTCGGCGCGGAACCGGGACTGCAGAAGGACGGCGTCGAGGCGCACCTGCAGGAACTGCTCGCCGAGCACATCAAGACCCTCGGCGACGGCTACACCCTGGTGCGGCGGGAATTCCCGACCGCGATCGGCCCGGTCGACATCATGGCCCGCGACGGCGACGGTGCCAGCGTCGCCGTCGAGATCAAGCGGCGCGGTGAGATCGACGGCGTCGAGCAGCTGACGCGGTACCTCGAACTGCTCAACCGCGACCCGCTGCTGGCGCCGGTGCAGGGCGTCTTCGCGGCGCAGATCATCAAGCCGCAGGCACGGGTGCTGGCCGAGGACCGGGGTATCCGGTGCCTCACGCTGGACTACGACGCTTTGCGCGGCATCGAGTCGGACGAGTTCCGCCTCTTCTGAGCACCCCTTCAGGCACCGGGTTCGCGTGATCCGGCGGACGACACGCGTGACTGAGTGGACGACACGCGTGGGGCCTCGTCCGCCTGACCACGCGTGTCGTCCACCCCATCACGTGTGTCGTCCATCCAGGCACGCGAAACCGCCATCGGCGCACCGGCCCGCGACGCTGAACAGCCGATACCGAATCGAGTCCTCGGTTTTGTATCTGCATTATTTCCCGCGCCACAGAATGTCCTTAAGGGAAGCGGGAAATTAACGAACTCGGGTTCTCTCGCAAAAGAACCAGCTGTTTCCGTGCCATTCGGGTGAACGGCGGATTCCTCCGTCTCACGCTGTGCCACACTCGATTTCCGCGAGGGGTACCGCCGACATCCGGTGGTCGCGGTCGCAGGGGTGATGGGCCATGAGTGATTCTCGGAAAAACGTCGATCTCGTACTCGAAGGCGGCGGCGTCAAAGGCATCGGGCTGCTGGGTGCGGTGCTGGAGTTGCACGAAGCCGGCTATTCGTTCCCGCGGATCGCCGGGACGAGCGCCGGGGCGATCGTCGCGACGCTGGTCGCCGCCTATCAGAAGGCGGGGAAGGATCTCGGCGGTCTGGAAGCGGTGATGAACGACATGGACTGCCGCCGGTTCCAGGACCAGTCCCTGCTCGACAAGGTCACCGGCCCGATCGGCGACGGCGTCGATCTGCTCCTGCACGACGGGATGCATTCCGGTGACTATCTCGTCGAATGGCTCACGCCGTTGCTGGAAGAGGTCGGTGTGCGCACTTTCGCCGATCTCGCCATCGAGGATCCCGAAGGTACTTTGCTTCCGTACCAACGGTATTCCCTGGTCGTCCACGTCAGCGACCTGACCCGCCGTGTCCTCGTCCGGTTGCCTTGGGATTATTCCCAGTACGGCCGCGACCCCGGCGCGGAGAAGATCGTCGACGCCGTCCGCGCGTCGATGTCGATCCCGCTCTACTTCCGGCCGGTGCAGTTCGACGTCCGCCCCGAGGGCACGGTCACCTGGGTCGACGGCGGCCTGCTGTCGAACTTCCCCATCACCGTCTTCGACCGGACCGACACGAAGAAGCCGCGGTGGCCGACCTGGGGCGTGAAGCTTTCCGGGGAACCCGTGGGCGGCAGGGACAAGCCGGTGAAGAGTGCGTTGCGGATCGCCATCGGTTCGCTCGAAACCCTGCTGTCGGACTGGAATCGTTACCGGTTGCACGAGGAAGGTGTGAACCGGAGGACGGTCTACGTCGACACGACCGGGATTTCCGCCGTCGACTTCGGGCTCGGCGAAGAGGAGAAGAAGCGCCTCTTCGAAAGCGGGCGGGAGGCCGCGCGGCGGTTTCTGGAAAAGATAGTGCCGCAGTGAACTCGCCGGCGGTATTCCGGTGGGATGAGGGATAGGAGGATCCCATGCGTTATCGCCCGATCGGCAGTGACCCGGCGGACGGCCGCCTCGGCCGGTTCGTCCCGGACGACTGGCGTCACATCGAGCGCTATCCGTTGACCGCGCTCGCCACGGAAGATCGGCCAACCCGGTCTCCGGTCGTCATCGGCGTCAACTGGTACAAGGAATTCGACGTCCCGGAAAAGGACGAGAAGTCCGGCGAGTTCTTCGTCGCGAAGGGCGGCGCCAAAACGCTCACCAGGATCCGCGGCGGGCACTGCGTCTGCCTCGAACCCGGTGAATCGACCGACGGAGACACCCAATACGCCTTCTACGACCAGGGCAAGGAAGGCGCTTGCGTCGGCTTCGGCTGGTCGCGGTGCATGACCCTGTTCAACGGAGACCTTTACGCCGCGCGGTGGCTGTGGGACCAGTCGAAGCTGCGTGACGAATGGGGCGAGACCAACCCCGGCGACAACAACGGCACGTCCGTCCGCGCGGCGGCCGAGGTGCTGCTCGAACTGGGGCACGTCCCGTGGTCGGAGACCTACGCCGACGACGATCACGTCAAGCGGGCCGCCTACACGCCCGATGCCAAGAACGGCCTCCACGCCTACCGCTGGGCGAAGACGGTCGAGGAGGTGCACGAGGTGCTGGGCAACCCGCGTGCCGACGAACTCGGCGCCGTGCCGTTCCTGAACTCGTGGGGGTCGGGCTACCCGCACCGCACGTACATGCCGGACGACGTCCTCGCCCGGCTGATCGAGGAGGACGGCGAAGTCGGCCTGCCCACGGACCGGTAAACCCCCACCGGTCACGGGAAAGGGTCGTTCCGGGCGAGAGCCGGAGCGGCCCTTTTCTCCGTTACCGACGGTCGAAGGTGATCCCGGTCCTTACCCGCAGTTCGGTCCGGGGGCAGCCGGAGTCGGCCGGGCGTTCCGCGGTGAACGTGTATCCCTGGTCGCCGGACACCGGGAACTCGACCCGCACCAGGCTGTCGCGGGACACGGCCTCGGCGGCCACCACGCCGCCGACCGAAACGTGCCATCGCACTTCCGCCGCGCAGCCGGGCAGTTCGACGGAAAGGACCCCCACACCTCGTCGCGCCGTCCGGTGGACACCCGCGAACAGGGTCTCCACCTTCTGACCCCGGAACAAGGCGTACCGGTGGACGGGGGCGCATACCGTCGCCTCGTTCGCGTTGGCGCATTCCCGCTGCGTCAGGGGAGCGTCGCCGCCGACGACTTCGGTGTCCACGTGGTCCGATATGGCCGAGAACAGGAGGCTGAACGCGCCGCCGATGGCGATGAACACGACCGCGTTCACCGCCGCGGCCAGGACCGCGCGCACTCGCCGTCGCACGGTCTCGGCCCGCTTCCGAGCTGCCGCCTCCACCTTCTCCAGCAGCCCGGGGTCGTCAGTGGCCGCCGAGACGAGCAAGGCGAGATCGCGTGCCGTCCCCTTGGCCGCGCGGTACGCCGCCCAAGCCGTGAAAACCGCGACCAGCGCGCTGAGGATGCCCGCGATCCAGGAAAACCGTTCGATCCACTCCCAATGCACCCCGGTAGTGAAGGGGACCGAGCCGGGAGCGAACACGGCAGTTCTGCCGGATGAACGACAACCGTGCCCAGGCTTCGAGCGGGCGAGAAGCCCGAGGGCGAACGGACCAATGGAGGATCCATCGATTCGCCCAAGCGGTGTCCGCCGAACCGGACAAGAATTGTCAAAAACTGCCCTTTCGTACACATCCGGGCCGACCTCGCCCACCCGCACTGCCGTTCCTGAATCCATGCAGTATGGTCCGCGATTGACGCGATACCGGCGTTTCTCGTGAACGTATTCACTAATGGAGGTGGGTCGGTTGCACGTGCTGGCCGATGCGAACCTGCGGCTCGACGCAAGTCCGATCGACTACGTCCTGCTCGCCTTCTATTTCGCACTGGTGCTCGGCATCGGGTACATGGCGCGAAGGTCGGTCTCGAGCAGCCTCGACTTCTTCCTCTCCGGCCGCTCGCTGCCCGCCTGGGTCACCGGTCTCGCCTTCATCTCGGCGAACCTCGGCGCCGTCGAGATCATGGGCATGTCGGCCAACGGCGTGCTCTACGGCCTGCCGACCTTCCACTACTTCTGGATCGGCGCGATCCCGGCGATGCTGTTCCTCGGCATCGTGATGATGCCGTTCTACTACGGCTCGAAGGTCCGCAGTGTCCCGGAGTTCATGCTCCGCCGGTTCGGCAAACCCGCCCACCTGGTCAACGGCATCAGCTTCGCGAGCGCGCAGATCCTCATCGCCGGCGCGAACCTGTTCCTGCTCGCCAGCGTGGTGAACCTCCTGCTCGGCTGGCCGTTGTGGGTGTCGATCATCGTCGCGGCCGCGGTCGTGCTCTCCTACACCGCGCTCGGCGGCCTCTCCGCCGCGATCTACAACGAGGTCCTGCAGTTCTTCGTGATCGTCGCGGCGCTGCTGCCGCTGACCATCGTCGGCCTGGTGAAGGTCGGCGGCTGGCAGGGACTGGTCGACAAGGTCTCCGCCGGCCCCGGCGGAGATGCGCAGCTGTCCTCCTGGCCGGGTGACAACCTCACCGGCTTCGGCAACAGCTTCCTCTCCATCCTCGGCCTCGTCTTCGGCCTCGGTTTCGTGCTGTCCTTCGGTTACTGGACCACGAACTTCGTCGAGGTCCAGCGCGCCATGGCCTCCAAGAGCATGTCGGCCGCGCGGCGGACGCCGATCATCGGCGCGTTCCCGAAGATGTTCATCCCGTTCATCGTGATCATCCCCGGCATGATCGCCGCGGTCACCGTGTCCGAGTACGTCCAGGACAAGCAGATCCTGCTCGATGGCGGCGAAGCGCCCAGCGGGGTCACCGCGAACAACGCGATCCTGCTGCTGATGCGCGACCTGCTGCCCAACGGCATGCTCGGCGTCGCGATCGCCGGTCTCCTCGCGTCCTTCATGGCCGGTATGGCGGCGAACCTGAGTTCGTTCAACACCGTCTTCACCTATGACATCTGGCAGTCGTACGTGAAGAAGAACGAGTCCGACGGCTACTACCTCCGTCTCGGCCGCCTGGTCACCGCGGCGGGCACGGTGCTGGCGATCGGCACCGCGTTCATCGCGTCGAATTCCGGGAACATCCTGACCTATCTGCAGGACCTGTTCTCCTTCTTCAACGCGCCGCTGTTCGCCACCTTCATCCTCGGCATGTTCTGGAAGCGGATGACGGCGACGGCGGGCTGGGTCGGGCTCGTGTCCGGTACCGCGTCCGCGATCACCGTGTGGCTGCTGTCGCAGGCCGGGGTTCTCGGGCTCACCGGGCAGGGCGTCAGCTTCGTGGCCGCCGGTACGGCGTTCGTCGTCGACATCGTGGTCAGCGTCGCGGTTTCGCTCGCCACCGCGCCGAAGCCGGAGTCCCAGCTGGTCGGCCTCGTGTACTCCCTCACCCCGAAGGAGTCGCTGAAGCACGACGAAACCGGCGACGACGCGGGCTGGTACCGCAAGCCGGGCCTGCTCGCGGGCATCGTGCTGATCCTGACCATCGTGCTCAACATCATCTTCTAGGAGGCCGGAGATGGCTGCGTCCCAAGCTCCCAAGAAGGCCGGCGTCTTCGACATCCGGCTGATCATCGCCCTGCTCATCGGCGGCTATGGCCTGGTGCTCACGATCATGGGCCTCTGGTTCACCACCGACGAGGAGCTGGTCAAGGCCGCCGACGTCAACATCAACCTGTGGGCGGGCATCGGCATGCTGGTGTTCGCGGCGTTGTTCATGCTGTGGGCGAAGCTGCGGCCCATCGTGGTGCCGCCCAGCGCAGACGGCGAGGGCGGCGAATAGCCGGGTTGTCCGGACAGGCGCGAGGCGGTCCGGCTACCGTGCACGACGTGTCGCTCAACGCTCGACGTCGCCGGATCGCGTCCGTGCTGGCCCTGGTCGCCGCACTCGGCGCGCTGTCGGCCTGCGGTCAGAACCTCGGCAAGTCCAACTTCGCCCGTACCACCGTCGCCGCCGAAGCAGGCTCAGGTTCCGGTTCGGTGCCCGACGGTGACATCAACGACCCGGCGGTCACCCCCGTGGTGATGCGCACGATCGATCCTTGCCCACTGGTGGGCAAGGAGGCGTTGAGCAGCCTCGGCACCCCGGAGGATCCGCGGCCCTCCACCATCTCGTTCGGCAGCTGCCGGACGAAGGTCGTCGACGCCGGCGGCAAGCAACTCACGATCGGTGTGGACATCGGCGCGTCGACGTACGTCTCGACCAGCGGCGTCACTGTCTCCGCGGTCGAAGGGCTTCCGCAGATCGAGCGGAAGAGCAAGGACGGCAAGAGCTGCGACGTCGGCATCATGACGCTGCGCAAGCCTGAACGCGGGGTGAGCTTCTCGGTCACTTACGACGGCGGTGACCCCTGTGCGACCGGTCGCGCGGTCGCGGCCAAGGCCGTGAAGAGCCTGCACGCCTCGCCGGCGAAGTACCCCTCCAGCGCGGGCACGCTGACCGCTGTCGACCCGTGCACCGCGGCCGACCCCGCCGTCCTCGGTGAGGTGGTGCCGCACGGTGCCACCACGCTGACCACCTTCCACTCGTGCGACTGGACCCCGGGCTCCAACCCGCGGATCTCCATCGGCTTCCGCCCCGGCCTGCCGCCGGAGCAGCGCGAGGGCAGCACGAAGGTCGAGATCGACGGCGTCACCGCGTACCAAAAGGGCGGCAGCGGCAGCGACGCCGAGTGCAAGGTCGAATGGCAGCACAAGCCGTGGGCCGACGACGAGGCCGAGATCGTCAGCGTGATCTACAAGAACTACGACGAGAAGAAGGACGAAGCGGCGTCCTGCGGGAAGGCAGTGAAGATCGCCAAATCGGTGATCTCCAAGCTGCCGAAGCCCTGACGCTGGCGGCATCCGGCCGGGCGAGGTAGGAAGGGGACACCCCACCCACCGACGTGTCGGAGGCCGCTTTGAAGAAGATCATCAACGACCCGAAGACGGTGGTCGCGGAATCCTTGCGCGGGCTCGCCGCGGCGCACGCGGACGTCCTGCGCGTGGAGGACGACCCGGCGATCGTGGTGCGCGTGGACGCGCCACTGGCCGGGAAGGTCGCGGTGATCTCCGGCGGCGGCTCCGGGCACGAACCGCTGCACGGTGGCTTCGTCGGAGAGGGCATGCTTTCCGCCGCCGTACCCGGCGCGGTGTTCACCTCGCCGACGCCGGACGCCGTGGAAGCCGCGGTCAAGGCCACCACCGGGGACGCGGGCGCGCTGCTGATCGTGAAGAACTACACCGGCGACGTGCTCAACTTCGAGACCGCCGCGGAACTCGCCGCCGCCGAGGGGCTGGACGTGCGCAGCGTGGTCATCGACGACGACGTCGCGGTCAAGGACTCCACCTACACCGCCGGTCGTCGCGGCGTCGGCGGCACGGTGCTGCTGGAGAAGATCACCGGAGCCGCCGCCGAACGAGGTGACACGCTCGACGCGGTGGAGGCCTTGGCACGCAAGGTGATCGGCCAGGTCCGGTCGATCGGCGTCGCGCTCACCGCGCCGACGGTGCCGCACGCGGGCGAGCCGAGTTTCGACCTCGCCGACGACGAGATCGAGTTCGGCATCGGCATCCACGGCGAGCCAGGTATCGAGAGGACACCGGCCCTGTCCGCCGACGAACTCGTCGCGCGCATGGTCGACGCGGTGGTCACGGACCTGCCCTTCGGCGAGGGCGACAAGGTCCTGCTGTTCTCGAACTCGATGGGCGGGACCCCGCTGGTCGAGCTGTACCTCGCCCACGGGATCGCCGAGCGGCTGCTGGCCGAGCGTGGGATCGTGGTCGAACGGCGGCTGGTGGGGCCGTACATCACCAGCCTGGAGATGCAGGGGATGAGCCTGACGTTGCTGAAATTGGACGACGAGCTGACCGAGTTGTGGGACGCGCCGGTGAACACCCCGGCACTGAGGTGGGGAGTCTGATGGCCTGCACCGCCGAGACGCTCGCCGCCGCCTTGCGGGCGGCGGCCGCGGTGATCGCCGAGCATCGCGCGGAACTGGTCGACCTCGACCGCGCGATCGGCGACGCCGACCACGGTGAGAACATGGACCGCGGGTTCACCGCCATCGTGTCCGCTTTGGACAACGCGACCCCCGAGACCCCCGCCGCGGTCGCGAAACTGGCCGCCACGACGTTGATCTCGAAGGTCGGCGGTGCGGCGGGCCCGTTGTACGGCACGGCTTTCCTGCGCGCGTCGGTCAAACTGGGCGACGCGGCCGAAGTGGACGGCCCGCTGCTCGTGGAGGCCCTGCGCGCGGCACTCGAAGGAGTGCAGGCGCGCGGCAAGGCCGTCGGGGGAGACGCGACCATGGTCGACGCCCTGATCCCCGCCGTCTCCGCCGCCGAGGAGGCCTCCGGCTCCGGCGTCGCGGCTATCCTGTCCGCGGCCGCCGACGCCGCGGACAAGGGCGCCGAGTCCACTGTGGACCTCGTACCGCGCAAGGGCCGCGCGTCGTACCTCGGCGAACGGGCCAAGGGGCATATGGATCCCGGTGCCCGTTCGACCGCGTTGCTGCTGCGCGCGTTCGCGGAGGCCGCCAAGTGAGCGTCGGAATCGTGCTCGTCTCCCACAGCTCCAAACTCGCCGAAGGGCTCGCGGAACTCGCCGCGCAGATGGCACCGGACGTCACCATCGCGGCGGCGGGCGGTCTGGCCGAAGGCGGGATCGGAACGGATTACGACGAGGTCGTCGCCGCGACGCAGCGCGCCGACGCGGGAGCGGGCGTCGTCCTGCTGTACGACCTCGGCAGCGCGCAGATGACCGCGGAACTGGCCGTCGAATCGCTGGCCGACCCGTCGGCCGCGGTCGTCGTGGACGCGCCGCTGGTCGAAGGCGCGATCGCCGCCGCCGTCGCGGCGCA
Source organism: Amycolatopsis sp. WAC 01375 (assembly GCF_003947325.1). NCBI lineage: Bacteria > Bacillati > Actinomycetota > Actinomycetes > Pseudonocardiales > Pseudonocardiaceae > Amycolatopsis > Amycolatopsis sp. WAC 01375. Next base: position 87,969 of record NZ_QHHW01000026.1, on the reverse strand, counting down.
GGGCGGGGCGGATCGCGACGCCGTCGCCGCGGCCGCCGCTTCGGCGGGCGCTCCGCCGGATCTGACGTTCGACGAAGGTGTGCGGGACGGCGAGAGCAGTGTCGAACTCACGCTGCGGAACGAGGTCGGGCTGCACGCACGGCCCGCCGCCGTCCTGGTCCGGAGCATCGCGGGGCTCGACGCGGAGGTCACCGTGCGGCTCGGCGACGAGACCGCGGACGCCAACAGCGTGCTCGCGCTGATGGCGCTCGGCGCACGCCAGGGCGACCGGATCGAGGTCCGCGCGAAGGGCGCGCAGGCCGACGAAGCGCTCACCAAGGTGAAGGACCTCGTCGATCAGAACTTCGGCGAGTGAGCTGAGGGTCTCGTGCCGTGAAGGCCTCCTTGCCTACCGTGAAGGTAGTGAAGGAGGCCTTCACGGACTCTGGGTCCATCGAGGGGCCTTCATGTACTTCGCCTCGGCCGGAGGCTGTAGCCCGGAGGCGGTAGCAAAGGTCCCTTGATCCCTCGCCCGCCCGCCGCCAGGAAAGGCTCTTTCCTGGCAAAATTTGCAAGGAAAGAGCCTTTCATTGCATCGGCGGCCGTGAAGGCCGTCCTCGCGTCGCACGCAGGGGAAAGTCTCCCGTAGGACCTCGTCCGCGAGTGACACTTACTCGATTCGGAGGGTGACAGCCGCTGCTTTCCGCGCCCCGGCATGGCACGATCGGGGAAACTACCAGCGAGTAACCTCCGGAGGCCGGTTGTGGCGCGGGAAATCTCGAGTGTGGGAGTCATCGGTCTCGGCACCATGGGTGCCGGGATCGCCGAGGTGCTCGCGCGGAGCGGCGTGTCCGTCGTCGCGGTGGAGATCGACGACGACGGCGTGAGCCGGGGCCGCGGTCATCTGGAGCATTCGACCGAACGGGCGGTGTCCGGCGGCAAACTCGACGCCGGCGGACGTGACGCGTTGCTCGGCCGGATCCGGTACACCACGGCGCTGACCGAACTGTCCGATGTGGACCTGGTGATCGAGGCGATCCCGGAGAACCTCGAAGCGAAATCCGACGTGTTCGCGCAGCTGGACAAGATCACCGGCCCGGACACGATCTTCGTCTCGAACACCTCGTCGCTGTCGATCACCGAGATCGGTGTGCACACCGCGCGGCCGGGCAAGGTCGTCGGGATGCACTTCTTCAACCCGGCGCCGATTCTCAAGCTGGTCGAGATCGTCCGCACGGTCGTCACGGAACCCGACGTGATCATCGACGTCGTCGCGTTCGCCGAACGCCTCGGCAAGACCCCGGTGGTGATCGGGGACCGCGCCGGGTTCATCGCGAACGCCCTGCTGTTCGGGTATCTCAATCATGCGGTGCGGATGTACGAGCAGCGCTACGCCACGCGTGAGGATCTCGACGCGGCGATGCGGTTCGGCTGTGGGTATCCCATGGGGCCCTTGGCGTTGCTCGACCTCATCGGGCTGGACACCGCGTACGAGATCCTCGACACGATGTACCACCAGTCGCGCAACCGGCTGCACGCGCCGGCGCCGCTGCTGAAGCAGATGATCACCGCCGGACTGCTCGGCAGGAAGACGGGGCAGGGTTTCTACACCTATGACGAGCCTGATTCGCCGACGGTGACCGACGCGGTCACCAAGTCCACTGTGGACACCGCGTCGGCGCGGGAGGTGCGCAAGGTCGGTGTCGTCGGGACCGGGACCATGGCGACCGGCATCGTCGAGGTCTTCGCGAAACGCGGCTACGAGGTCATCCTGCGGGCGCGCAGCGCGGAGAAGGCCGCGGCGTCCGTCGCGCGGGTGAAGAAGTCGCTGGACAAGGCAGTCGTCAAGGGCAAACTGTCCGAAGAGGACGCCGCCGCCGCGCTCGGCCGGATCTCGCCCGCGGTGGAGTTCGAGGAACTGGCCGACGTGGACCTGGTCGTCGAGGCGGTGGCCGAGGATCTGGCCGTCAAGCAGGCCGTTTTCGCCGCGCTCGACGACGTCGTGAAGCCAGGCGCGGTCCTGGCGACGACCACGTCCTCGCTGCCGGTCATCGAATGCGCGGCCGCCACCTCGCGGCCTTCGGACGTGGTCGGCGTGCACTTCTTCAACCCGGCGCCGGTGATGAAACTCGTCGAGGTCGTCTCGACCATCGCCACCGCGCCCGACGTGATCGCGACCGTCGACGCCGTCTGCGCGGCGGTCGGCAAACACCCCGTGCACTGCGGTGACCGGGCCGGGTTCATCGTCAACGCGCTGCTGTTCCCGTACCTCAACGACGCGGTGAAGATGCTCGAGGCGCACTACGCGGAGGCCGACGACATCGACACCGCGATGAAGGTGGGTTGCGGACTGCCGATGGGGCCGTTCGAACTGCTCGACGTCGTCGGGCTGGACGTTTCACTGGCGATCCAGCGGACCCTGTTCAACGAGTTCCGTGAAGAGGGCTTCGCGCCCGCGCCGCTGCTGGAGCACCTCGTGACCGCCGGGCGGCTGGGCCGGAAGACCGGAAAGGGGTTCAAGGACTACTCGGCCCGGTAGCTTGGGTGGCATGCCGGTTTCCTCGGGGGTCAGGAAACGGATCAAGGAACTCCTCGATCCGGACGACGAGATCCACTACGTGTTCCCGGCCGACATCTTCGGCAGTACCAATCCCAGCGTGTTCTTCGCGGTGACCCGCAAGACGATCACGATCCTCACCACGGGGCACCTGAGCCGGAAGACCCCGAAACGGGTCGTCTCGGTGACACTGCGCAACCGCCGGATCGGGCCGGTCGAGACGGAGACCACCCCATGGTTCGAATTCGACGGCATCGTCTACGAAGTCGACGACGAGTACGTCGCGGTGGTGCACGCGGCCGATGCGGAGATCCTGCGGACAAAACCTGAAGATCCGCTGCCGGACCTCTAAGCTCGCGTGAGTGCGTCAGCTCACATACGACGGGATGCCCATCCCCGGCCTGAACGACCTGGTCCGGACGGCCATCCGGCTGCACCCCGCGCCGGGGGTGCCCGGTCCGGACGAAAGCCACTTCGGCGGCCCGCTGCTCTGGCCGTCCGACGAACCGTGGCCGGAGTGCCCGGTGACCTGGCCGCCCGACCCGGACGCCTCCGACGACGCCTGGGCGGGCGGGCATCCGCTCGACGAGCCAGTCCCGGCGATGGTCGGCGCTGCGCAGTTCTTCCGCGACGACTTCCCGGAGCTGCCCTTCCCGGAGGGCACCGACGTCCTGCAGATGCTGTTCTGCCCGATGGAACACGACAGCCTGCATCACCAGGGGCCCGCGGTGCGGCTGATCTGGCGTGATTCGGGCGAGGTGCGGGACGTCGCGGAACCGCCGCCCGCCCCCGAGGACGCCAAAGCCGCCTACCTGCCGGAACCCTGCGTTTTCGAACCGTGCTCGATCGACGAACTGCCCCGGCTCTGCGACTTCCCGGCGGAGACCCGCTCGGCGCTCGGTATCCCCGAGGGCGCGGGCGACGAGCCGGAGGGCTGGCCCGAGCTGGACCACTATTCGAAGATCGGCGGCTGGACAGCCTGGGGCGCCACCGATCGGTCCGAGCTGGGCTGCCGGGAGTGCGGCGCCGAATTGCGTCAGACGATCGCGCTGGCCACGGAGGAGCATGAGGTCGGCTGCGGATGCGAAGCAGACGAAGGCGAGCCGGCGGGCTGGACGTTCAGCCGTCAAGGGGCGCTGAACGTCTTCACCTGCCCCGCCGACGTCACGCATCCGTTCAAGGTCCGGATCGACTAGACCGGCGGTAGCAAAGGTCCCCCGCTCCAGTGCTGGAAGACCAGGTTCGTGTGCACCCTCGCGACCTCGTCGCGGGCGGTCAGTTCGTCGAGCACCAGCCGTTGCAACTCGGTCGCCGAAGCGGTGGCGACGTGCGCGAGGAAGTCGTCCGGGCCGGTCAGGTGGTAGACGGCGCGGACCTCGGGCAGCGCCAGCAGATGCTCGACGAACGAGTCGACCAGCGCCCGCCGGTGCGGGCGGACCTGGACGAAGAGGAGTGCTTCGAGCGGGCGGCCGAGTTTGGCGGCGTCCACCTCCGCGCGCTGGCCGGTGATCACCCCGAGCTCACGCAGCCGGTTGACGCGGTCGAGACAGGTCGAAGGCGCGATACCGACCTCGGCGGCCAGATCCTTGTTCGAGATCCGGGCGTCGTTCTGGAGAAGCCGCAGAATTCGAAGATCAACCGTGCTCAGTTCGACAGAATTCGACATCAGCGAATGATATCCGAGGATATTGCGGTTGATCCGGAGAAAATCGCACCATCTGGAGTATGACCGCAACGCTGCGTACCCGAGCCGTCCACGCCGGCCGTGACGATCTCACGGACCTCGGCGTCCACGCCGCTCCGCTCGACCTGTCCACGACCTACCCGTCGCGGGACAGCGTCGAGGAGGCAAGCCGCATCGATGAATTCGCCGCGTCGGGCTCGCTGTCCGGGCTACCGGTCTACGGGCGGCTGAGCAACCCGACCGTCGAACGGTTCGAGAAGGCGCTCGCCGAACTCGAAGGGTTCGACGACGCCGTCGCGTTCGCCACCGGCATGGCCGCCGTTTCGGCTTCGCTGCTCGCCGCCGTCGCGCAGGGCAAACGGCATGTCGTCGCCGTCCGGCCGGTCTACGGCTGCACCGACCACATGCTCACGTCCGGTCTGCTCGGCACCGAGGTGACCTGGGCCGATCCGGAAGGCGTCGCGTCGGCGCTGCGGCCCGACACCGGCCTCGTGCTGCTGGAAACACCCGCGAACCCGACCCTGCGCGAGGTCGACATCGCCGAGATCGTGCGCGCCGCGGGCGAGGTCCCGGTGCTGGTCGACAACACCTTCGCGACTCCCGTGCTCCAGCGGCCGGGACGGCACGGCGCCCGCTTCGTCCTGCACAGTGCGACCAAGTTCCTCGGCGGCCACGGCGACGTCATGGGTGGCGTGGTCGCTTGTAGCGCCGAAGACGCGGGGATGCTGCGGCAGATTCGCTTCGCCACCGGAGGCGTGCTGCACCCATTGGCCGGATACATGCTGCTTCGCGGCCTCTCGACCCTTCCGCTGCGTGTGAACGCCGCGTCCGCGACAGCCGCCGAGCTCGTCGAGCGGCTTCGCGGTCACGCGAACGTGAGCGCCGTGCACTACCCGGCCGTCGGCGGTCCGCTGATCGCGTTCGAGGTCGACGGGGATCCGCACGCGCTCATCGGCGCGGTCCGGTTGATCACCCCGGCCGTCAGCCTCGGCAGCGTCGACTCGCTCATCCAACATCCCGCTTCGATCAGTCACCGGATCGTGGCCGAGGACGACCGGCGCGGCGCGGGGGTCACCGACCGGCTCATCCGCATGTCGGTGGGGCTGGAGGACGTCGAGGACCTGTGGCACGACCTGGATCAGGCACTCAAAGCGTGCTGAGTTCTGCGATCGTCGTCACCGGGATGTCGACAAATCGTCCGGCGTGGCTAACCTGGTCGGGTGAAAGATCTGGTCTCGTCCTGGGTGGAATCTTCGGCTCGTAGCACGCTTTCCCGGCTGCACCAGCAGATCGGTGTCGCCGGGCTGGCCGCGGCGGCGGCCGTGCCCGGGCTGTCGGCCGTCTTCGATCAGCACTCCGCCGCGGTGCGGGACATCCTCGCGGCGGGGGTCGAAGGCTCGGCGGCGGTCGCCGGGGTCGTCCTCCTCGCCGGCTACACGCGCGGGCTGCTCGACGAGGCGAAGACCAAGGGGTGGGCATTCCGTGCTCCGGCCGATCTGTCCGCTTGGACCACCAGTGACTGGATGACCGCGCGGCTGGTCGGCGTGTGTTCGCTGGCGGCCACGATCGACGACCGGCCGACCGGGAACGGGTAGGGCGGCCGGTTGCCCCACCCGCTCCCGTGGAAGGTCAGCGGTACTCCGGCGGAGGGGGCATGTTTCCACCGGGGGGCCGCTGGCCGGGATCCTGGTGCTGAGGCACCTGGCCCTGGCTTGGCGGGAACTGCTGGTGCTGTGTCGGCTGCTGACCCATCCGGTTCGGGTCGGCCGCGTGATGCCCGGCGGACACCGGCTGGCCGACCGTCGTGCGCTCGGCCGGCACGTCGCCGGAGCGGCCGGCGTCTTCGCGACCGCGCTGGTAGGCCTCGGCCTGCGCCTTCGCGGCGGGGATCTCCGCCTCGGCCCGGCCGAGCCAGGTCTCCCAGCGCTGTTGCATCGGTTTGATGAGACCACCGCCGACACCGACGACGGCGATGCCGCCGACCGTGGCGAGCACGGTGATCAGCACCGGCAGCGTGACCGCGGTGGCCACGCCGATCTGGTTCAGCGCGGCGATCGCACCGAGGCCCCAGATGAACACCGAGGCGATGGTGGCGAGCACCTTGCCGTAGGAAACGCCGCCGAGGGCGTTGCCGACCAGGTCCTTGACCGCCTTGGCGATCGCGCCCGCGATCACCACGATGACGATCGCGACGATGGCGCGCGGCAGCCAGGCGACGATCTCGTTGAGCAGCGAGCTCACCGGGTTCGGGCCGAACACGCCGAACGCGAACTGCAGGGCGATCAGCAGGATCGCGTAGTAGACGATCTTGCTGATGATGTCCGACGCGTCGAACTGGCTGCGCGCGAGCATCTGTTTGAAGCCCCCGCGTTCGAGGAGCCGGTTGAACCCGACCTTCTCGAGCACCATGCTCACGGCTTTGGCGAGGGCCTTCGCGATCAGCCAGCCGATGAGCAGGATGACCAGGAACGCGAGTAGTTTCGGGACGAAAGTGGCGACCGAACTCCAGGCGCTCGACACGCCTTGACCGAAGTCGACGGCCGCCAGTGCTGATGTGGCCACTGGACGTTCTCCCTTCCACCACTGGAGCTTCCAGGCTGGTGGGAGGGGGGTACCCGCCAATCGGGCGATCACACGTTGTGCCACCCGAACGGGTGGGTCAACTGCAGCAGCCGCCTCCGCAGCAGCCGCCCCCACCTGCGGGAACGGGGGCAGGGCCGGAAGCCGAGCCGGTCAGCGCGACGGTCGTCAGCAGCTTGACGGTGTCCTGGTGACCCTCCGGGCACGGCGCGGCCGCACCGGACTCGCTCATCGGCCGCAGCAGTTCGAAGGTCCCCGCGCATTCGCGGCAGCGGTAAGCGTAAGTCGGCATGTCCGGCATTATCCCATCTCCTCGACGGCTCCGGGATGGCAAGCTGGCCGGGTGGAACTGCCTGTCGCGGCGCACGTGCCGCATCTCGGCCAAGTCGTCCCCTCCGTGCTGTCCGCCCTCGGCGCCGACGGGTTCGCCAACTCGCTGAGCCTGACAGAGGCGGCCGGCGCCTGTGTGCTGCTCATCGACGGTCTCGGCTGGGAACTGCTGGCCGAGCACGCCGCCGACGCGCCCGTGCTCACCCAGCTGGCGAAGTCACCGCTGCGGGTCGGTTTCCCGTCGACGACGGCGGCCGGTCTCGGCGCGATCGGCACGGGGCTCGCCTCGGGGGAACACGGCCTCGTCGGGTACAGCTTCGAGGTGCCGGGGACAGGCGTCCTGAACGCGTTGCGCTGGACCAGCCACGTGGACGGCGGCGATCTCCGCGGCGCTCTGCCGCCGCGCGAGGTCCAGCCCCTGCCGACGACGTTCGAACGCGCGGCGGCCGCCGGGATCACGACCAGCGTGGTGTCTTCGGCGAAGTTCGCCGACACCGCACTCACGCGCGCGACACAGTCCGGCGCGCGTTATGTCGGTGTCCACGCGCTCGGCGACCTGGCCGCCTGCATCCTGCACTGCCTCGAAACGCGGCAGGCGTTCTGCTGGGGCTACCACAGCGAGCTCGACATGCTCGGCCACATCTACGGCCCCGGTTCGGCGCCATGGCGGATGCAGCTGCGCCATGTCGACCGGCTCGTCGAGTCCATTGTGGATGGCCTGCCGTCCGGTGCGCTCCTCGCGGTCGTTGCCGACCACGGCATGGTGACCGTCGAGGGAGCGGTCGACATCGACGAGACGCCGGCGCTGCTCGGCGGCGTCCGGGCGATCGGTGGTGAGGTCCGGGCAAGGCACGTCTACAGCGAACCGGGCGCCGAGGCCGACGTGCTGGCGGCCTGGCGCGAGGTGATCGGCGATCGGGCGTGGATCCTTCCGCGCGACGAGGCCGTCGAGGCGGGCTGGTTCGGGCCGGTCTCCGACCGGGTCCGGCCGCGGATCGGCGACGTGGTCGTGGCGTCGAAGGGGCGGTTCGGGCTCGTGCGGGAACTGGCCGAGGCCGTCGAGTCCTCTTTGGTCGGCCAGCACGGCTCGCTGACCCCGGCCGAACAGCTCGTCCCGCTGGTCCTCGCGCGCGGCTGACCCCCGCAATTCGTCACCTGGTTGCGGTCCTCGCGCGTGCGACGACCGCAACCAGGTGACGAATTGCGCGTCAGGCGGGCTTCCTGGCCGAGAACTTCACGCTCCGCTTCGGCACGTGCTCGACGTCGATGTCGGTGAACCCGGCGGCGGTGAGGCGGGGCCAGAGCGAAACCGGGTCGAGCGCGTTCATCGTGTCGCCGAGGTGGAAGAGCCGGAACGGCACGTTCGCCAGACTGTCGATCGCGCGCAGGACACCGCCGGGGCGGAGCACCCGGAACGCCTCGGTGAAGATCGCGTCCTGCGACGCCGTCGTCGGCACGTGATGCAGCATCGTGAAGCAGACGACCGCCGAGAACTCGCCGTCCTCGAAGGGCATCGCCGCACCATCGCCATGGACGATCCGCACCCGGCCGTCGAACTCCCGCTTGAGCAGGTCCGCCGAGGCCTCGTCGATCTCGACCGCGGTGAGCCGGGGGACGAGCCGGACGAGCGCGCGGGTGGTCGCGCCGAAGCCGGGGCCGATCTCCAGCACGGAGTCGCCGAGGTCGAAACCGGCGACGTTGCCCGGCATCTCGGCGGCGACGGCTTTCGCCCAGAGCGCGGAACTGCAGAGTTTGCGGTGCACCAGGTTCATCGGCATGAACCCGAAGCTAGCCGTGACCGGTAGGCGATAGGCTGCCAAGTGATGTCGCGAATCGGACTCCTTCCCCCGATGCCGACGGCGATGGTGCTCGGCGAGATGGAGCTGCCCGCCGGTACGTGGCTTCCGTGGCACGAGCACGACGGCCACCAGCTCGCCTGGGCGGCGCGGGGGATCCTGAGCGTGAACGTCGGCGAGCGGCACTGGGTGCTGCCGCCGACGCGCGCGCTGTGGATCCCGGCCGGTGTCGTGCATCGCACCGGCGCGACCGCGCAGACCGTGTTGCGAGGGATCTACGCCGCTCGAGACCGGTGCCCGGTGCACTGGCGCGAACCGACGCTCGTCGCCGTCCGCCCGCTGCTGCGGGAACTGCTGGAACACCTCGGCGCGGCCGGCCTCGGCGACGACGCGCGCAGCCGGGCCGAGGCTGTCGCCTTCGACCTGCTCGAACCGGTGGACGTCGTGCCGATCACCGTGCCGATGCCGTCGGACGGGCGGGCGCTGGCCGTCGCGCGGGCGGTGATCGCCGATCCGGCGGACCGCCGCGGCCTCGCGGATTTCGCCCACGACGCCGGCGCGAGTGAACGAACGCTCGCGCGGCTGTTCCTCACCGAATGCCGGACGACGTTCGGCGCGTGGCGGGTGCAGGCTCGGCTGCGCGCGGCCCTTCCGCTGCTGGCCGAAGGTATGCCGCTGACCGCGGTCTCCCGCCGGATCGGCTACTCCTCGCCGAGCGCTTTCGTCGCCGCCTTCCGCCGGGCGGTCGGTGTGACGCCGGGTGCTTACTTCGGCGGCTAGCCGAGTGTTACGCCTTCCGTCACGCGAGTTACGCCTCCAATCACGCGAGTTCCGTCTTCCGTCACGCGAGTCGCGGCGGCCGACACACGTGACCGGATGGCCGACACGCGTGACCGGGTGGCCGACACATACCCGCGGCCCGGTTCCACCACGTGCCACCCCTCCTGTCACGTGATGGCCACCGGATCACAGGTGTCGGCCAACGGATCACGCGTGTCGGCCAACGGATCACGCGTGACGGTAGGCGGATCACACGTGTCTGGAGGCGGAACTCGCGTGTCTGGAGGCGGAACTCGCGTGTCTGGAGGCGGAACTCGCGTGTCTGGAGGCGCAACTCACGTGTTCGACAGGCGGGACCGAACACCGAGCGAGCGGGATCACCCGGCGCTGGGCCATATACCGTTTCGGGCGTGCCACGACGTAACCGGCCCGAACGCGGTGGACGCCCCGACCTCGGCGCGTCGACCGGCTGGGCGCGCTCCGAATCCGCCGCCGACGGCGACTGGCTGGTGCGCACCGTGCCCGGCGCGCAGGCCACCAAGGATTACCGCTGCCCCGGCTGCGACCACGAGATCCGGCAGGGAACCCCGCACGTGGTCGCCTGGCCCGCCGACGACACCGGCGGGGTCGCCGACCGCCGTCATTGGCACAAGGCGTGCTGGAGCGCGCGGTCCCGGCGCCGTCCCGGACGCTGGTGACTCAGCGCCGCATGTGCAGTGAGGGCGCTCCTTCGAACTCCTCCTCCGTGTGGATCTTGAAGCCGAGCCGCTCGGCGACTCGGACCGACGGCTCGTTGGACACCATGATGTTGGCGATCACCGGGATGCCGGGGATCTCCCGTTCGGCCCATTCGACGACGGCGGCCGCCATCTCCGTCGCGTAGCCGTTGCCCCAGGCGAACGGCCAGAAGCGGTACGCGAGGTTCAGCACGCGCTCGCCGTTCCATTCGTGCCGGCGGACGCCGCCGAAGCCGACGATCACGTCGGGATCGTCCAAGGCGGACACCGCGAGATAGCCGAACCCGTGCTCGGCCCATTGCTTCATCCAGGCGTCGTACAGCTCCCGCGCACCCTCGACGGTGTGCGGCACGACGTTGAACTTGTTCGTCTCCGGATCGGCCTGCAGCGCGACGATGTTCTCGCGATCCGCCTCGCGCAGCCGCCGCAGCAGCAGCCTCTCCGTTTTGATCTCTGTCAGCACGGATCTGACGGTAGCCCCAGGGTGCGACAGAATTACGCCATGAAGGATCTCCCGCTGGTACTGCTGCACGCCTTCCCCGTCGACGCCCGCATGTGGGACGCGGTCCGCGCGCCGCTCTCGGAACGCCTGCGGCTGATCACGCCCGACCAGCGCGGCCTCGGCCGCAGCCCGTTGCCGGAGACGGACCGGGAACCGGATCTGGACGACGCCGCCCGTGACGTCGTGGCGCTGCTCGACCGGCTCGAACTCGACAAGGTCGTCCTCGGCGGCTGCTCGATGGGCGGCTACCTGACGATGGCGGTGCTGCGCCTCGCGCCGGAACGGGTGGGCGGGCTCGTGTTCATCGACACGAAGGCGACGGCCGACACCCCCGAAGCCGCGCAGGCCCGGCACGACGTCGCGGCCCGGGTGGAAGCGGAAGGCGCCGGCTGGATGCCCGAAGCCCTCACGGCCGGGTTGCTCGCGGAGAAGGCCGACCCGGAAGTGGCCGGACGCCTTCGCGAACTGATCACGACGCAGCCGCCGTCCGGCGTGGCGTGGGCGGCACGTGCGATGGCGGCGCGGCCCGATTCACTCGAAACGCTGCGTTCGGCGGACGTGCCGGCGTTGGTCGTGGTCGGCGAAGAGGACGGCCTGACGCCGCTGGAGGAGGCGAACACGCTGGTGGAAACGCTGCCGGACGCGACGTTGGTCGTGCTGCCGGAGGCCGGGCATCTGACGCCGCTGGAGGATCCGGCCGGAGTCGTCGAAGCGATCTTGGGCTGGTACCCGGCGTAAGGAACGTTCCCGGCTCTTCACGGCCGAGGGGGTAGCCGCGGGTCTTGGGTCGCGTACCGGGCGGCGAAAGTGCGGACGGCCTCGTCGACCACCTGAGTGACGCGTTCGGCGCTCACCTCCCAGCCCGGCACCAGGAGTGCCGGCCAGAAGACGTAGTTGGAGATCATGCCCAGGAACTGGGTGGCTGCGAGCTCCACGTCCTCGACCCGCACCGTTCCCGCCTCGTGCTCGGCCAGGAGGTAGCCGCGTACGGACTCGAAGTAGGGCATCTTCCCGTGCGAGAACTGCGCATGGGCCAGCTCCGGGAACCGCGGCAGCTCGGCGATGACGATCCTGAACAGGTCCGTCATCTGGGCGCGGCCCAACAGCTCGGCGTAACGGCGACCGATGATGCCGAGCCCGTCGACGAGGTTGCCTGCCGTCGGAGGGGCCTCCTCGTCGGCGGTCGACCAGGACTCGGTCACGATCGCGTCGAAGAGGGCGGCTTTGCTCGGAAACTGCTTGAACAGCGTGGCCCGCGAAACGCCGGAGCACTCTGCGATCCGCGCCAGCGACGTCCGGTCGTAGCCCAGCTCGAGAAACAGTGCGGTCGCCGCCCTCACGATCAGCGCGCGCTTCTCCTGGGCGACCCGCTGGTGATACGTCGTCACGCTCCCGCTCATGGGCCCAGCATACGAGGTGAGTGGCTTGACTCTCCTCTGTCGTCGACTTAGTGTCGGAGTGGATGGTGAGTCACCTGGCTCACCACTGGCCGCCGCTCATCATCACTGGTGATCCCGGCCGTTCACCCACGTACCGGAGGAACATTCGATGCCCCGCTTCGACAACCAGACCGTGCTCGTGACCGGTGGCACCGGCGGCCAGGGCTCGAGCCACGTGCGCGCCTTTCACGCGGAGGGAGCGAACGTGGTGATCGGCGGCATCGACGCCGAACGCGGCGCCGCTCTCGCCGACGAGCTTGGGACCCGTGCTCGCTTCTCCCGTCTTGACGTCACCGACGAGAGCTCGTGGTCCGCCGCCGTGCTAGCCGCCGAGCGCGCCTTCGGCGCCCTGAACGTGCTCGTCAACAACGCGGGCGTGCAGAATCCGCCTGCGACGATCGAAAACACGGACCAGGCCACGTGGTCGCGCATCCTCGACGTCAACCTCACCGGGACCTTCCTCGGCATCAAGGCCGCAGCCCCCGCTCTGCGCCGCGCGGCGGGGGGAGTCATCGTCAACATCGCCTCGACCATGGGCCTGGGCGGCACGGCTCACTACGCGCCGTACGTCGCCGGCAAGTGGGCTGTGCGAGGCCTCACCCGAACTGCGGCACTCGAGCTCGGCCGCGATCACATCCGGGTGAACACCATCCACCCCGGCGTGATCTCGACCCCCTTCATCCACGAACCGGCAGCCGGTGCCACCGCGGCGATCGCCGACTTCTACTCACCCGAGCCGTTCGCCATCCCCCGACTGGGAGAGCCGGCCGATGTCACCCGGCTTCTCCTGTTCCTCACGTCATCGGACGCGTCGTTCATCACGGGGTCGGAGTACGTCATCGACGGTGGACTCCTCCTCGGCCCCGCCCTTCAGGCCGAGGCCGCCTGAGTGCTCCGGACACGTCCCACCTGCCTGACCACAACCGACGAGCCATCGAGATCCCCCCCGCCGCGGGCACCACTTACCTGTGTAGCGGCGCCGGTGGTGCCGCGACCGGCCGGCATGCGAGCCTTCTCGCTGATCACAGCTTCACGAAGACTGTGCCCACAGCCGGCTGATGCGCATCGGCTTCCGCCGTCGGCCGTGATCGCGGATGCCTCGACAGATGACGAGGTCGCAGAAGAAAGTGCCCATTTCCCTCGCCCCTTCAAAGGTATAGCGGACAGGGGGACTTGCGGCAAGCCCCCATTCCCGGTCCACAATTACCCCTTCACATTTTTGCCGAAGGGGGATTCCCATGCGTGTACTCCTGTCCACTATCGGGACGAGGGGTGAAGTGCAGCCATTGGTGGCACTGGCGGTGCGGTTGCGGGAACTCGGCCAGGACGTCCGGCTCTGCGCGCCGCCGGATTTCCGTGACTGGGCGGAAGGTCTCGGGATCTCCTTCGTGCCGTTGGGGCCGGAGCTCCGGTCGACGGCGAAGCCGGATTCCGCGATGACCAAGGCGATGGCCACGCCGGAGGGGCGGAGGAAGATGGCCGAGGCCATGGTCGTCGACCAGTTCGAGACGATGCCGGAAGCGGCCGAAGGATGCGACGCCGTCGTCGCGGGAATGGCGTTGAACATCGCCGCGCATTCGGTGGCCGAGCGAAAAGGGATTCCCTATTTCTTCACCGCTTACTGCCCGATAACGCTGCCTTCACTGCACCATCGTCCGCCCGTTTTCCCGGGATGGGCGCCGAAGAATCCCGATGCCGCCATCCCGGCTTTGTGGGCCGACGACGCGGAACGATGGAACGAGCGGTGGGGCGGGGTGCTCGACGCGCAACGGAAACGGCTCGGCCTGCCACCGGTCGACGACGTCCGCGGGCACATCTTCACCGAGAGCCCGTGGCTGGCCGCCGATCCGGTGCTGGCGCCGTGGCGGGGACCGTCGGCATTGGACGTGCACCAGACCGGCGCCTGGATCCTGCCGGACCACAGTCCGTTGTCCCCCGAGCTGGAGGCGTTCCTCGACGACGGGGAGCCGCCGGTCTACTTCGGATTCGGGAGCATCCGCGCCCCGGAGGAGATCGCGAAGGCGATGATCGAGGCGGCGAGGGCGCACGGGCGGCGGGCGATCGTGTTCCGCGGCTGGACCGGGCTGGCGCCGATCGACGACGAGCCGGACTGCATCGCCGTCGGGGACGTCAACCAGCAGGCGCTCTTCCCACGGGTCGCGGCGGTCGTGCACCACGGTGGCGCCGGTACGACCACGGCGGCGACCGTGGCAGGGGTGCCGCAGGTGCTCGTGCCCCAGATGTTCGACCAGCCCTACTTCGCGCAGCGCGTCAGGGAACTCGGGGTGGGGACGTCGATCACGGGGGAGCCCTCCGCCGAAGCGCTGACGCTCGCTCTGGATGAGGTGCTGCGCCCCGAAGTCGCCTCGCGGGCCGGGCAGATCGGCGGTGAGGTGCGGACGGACGGCGTCGATGTGGCGGCGAAACTCCTGACCCCGCGCAATTCGTCACCTACTTGCGTGGCACCCCTTCGCAAGTAGGTGACTGATTGCGGGAGAAGTAGCGCTCCAGGGCGGCCTCGGCCTCGGGGAGTCGCTCGGGGAACCGCCGCGCGATCACGAATCGCCAGGGCACCTCGAACAACCGACGCAACGCGATGAACGGCTCCAACGACGAGGGCAGCACGTCGGTGGGATACGCCGAAAGCGCTGCGGGACCGGCCTCCGCGTAGAGCACGCCCAGGTCCCAGCCGAGCGGCCCGCGCCAGGTGTCCTCGAAGTCGAGCCAGCACGGTCCGGCCGCCGTCGCGATGACGTTCCCCCGATGGGCGTCCCCGTGCAGCGGCCGGATCTCGTCCGCCGGGAGCGCCGCCGCGACCCGTTCGAGTTCTTCGCGCAACCGGGGCGCCGCGCCACCCATGACGGAACCGTGCCGGTCGAGCAACGTCCGGAGTTCTCGGACCGGTCCGAGTTCGGGCAGTTCGCCGGGGTAGTCCGCGAGCGCGGCGTGCACCCGGGCCAGCGAGATCGCCACCTCGCGCGGCGACAAGGTGTGCCCCGGCTCGTGCGGCGTGTAGTGCCAGAGAGTGACCGGGAGGCCGTCGGCGAAATGCGGTCCTGCCGGGGGATCCGTGGTCGGTGAGACGACGAGCACATCACGTTCCGTGAGGTACCTCGACAGCTCGACATCGCGCGCGAGCCAGTCTTCGGGGGAGGAACGCGCGAGGCGCGTCGTGCCGGGCACCCGTGCCACCACCGGACCCAGTCTCACCAGCACGTTCGACTTGAAATGCAGGACATCGGGGGCACCGGTCGGCAGCCCGTGCCGAGTACCGACAGCGATCGCCGCGGCCACTCCCGCACGCGTGTGTTCGTCGGTCACGGCGCGATCTTGCCAGCCGGTGCGCGCGACTGTCGGTAGTGAGGGCTACGATCCCCATTAGCCGCCGGAATGGGTCTCGAACCCGGCCGACGGCAGAACATTGACCACCACAAGGTTTGAGTGTTGGAGGCAGGAGTGACGGCCGTAGCCCCCAAGCCGATCGCCACGCGCCCGTATCCCGCGCGGGAGTCGGTTAAGGGTTCGTACCTGCTGCGGTTGTTCCGCACGACGGACCACAAGCAAATCGGCATCATGTACCTGGTCACGTCGTTCGCCTTCTTCATGGTGGGCGGCGCGATGGCGATGCTGATCCGCTCCGAGCTGGCACGTCCCGGGCAGCAGTTCCTTTCGCAGGAGCAGTACAACCAGCTGTTCACCATGCACGGCACGATCATGCTGCTGCTGTACGCGACGCCGATCCTCTTCGGTTTCGCGAACTTCATCCTGCCGCTGCAGATCGGTTCGCCCGACGTCGCCTTCCCGCGGCTGAACGCGTTCTCGTACTGGCTGTACCTCTTCGGCGGCCTGATCGTGATGTCCGGCTTCCTGACCCCGGGTGGCGCCGCCGACTTCGGCTGGTTCGCCTACACCCCGCTGTCGGACGCCATCCACTCGCCCGGCGTCGGTGCCGACCTGTGGATCTCCGGTCTGGTCGTCTCCGGTCTCGGCACCATCCTCGGTGGCGTCAACATGATCACCACGGTGGTCTGCCTGCGCGCCCCGGGTATGACGATGTACCGGATGCCGATCTTCACCTGGAACATCCTGGTCACCAGCATCCTGATCCTGCTGGCGTTCCCGATCCTGACCGCGGCCCTGATGGGCCTGCTGGCGGACCGGCATCTCGGGGCACATGTGTTCGACCCCGCGAACGGCGGCGTGATCCTCTGGCAACACCTGTTCTGGTTCTTCGGCCATCCAGAGGTCTATATCGTCGCCCTACCGTTCTTCGGGATCGTGTCGGAGATCTTCCCGGTCTTCAGCCGCAAGCCGATCTTCGGTTACAAGGGCCTGGTCTGGGCGACGCTGGCGATCGCCGCGCTGTCGGTGGCCGTGTGGGCGCACCACATGTACGCGACCGGCGCCGTGCTGCTGCCGTTCTTCTCCTTCATGACCTTCCTGATCGCGGTCCCGACCGGCGTGAAGTTCTTCAACTGGATCGGCACGATGTGGAAGGGCCAGCTGTCCTTCGAGACGCCGATGATCTTCTCGATGGGCTTCATCGTCACGTTCCTCTTCGGCGGTCTGACCGGCATCATGCTGGCCGCGCCGGCGATCGACTTCCACGTGTCCGACAGCTACTTCGTCGTCGCGCACTTCCACTACGTGCTCTACGGCACGATCGTGTTCGCCACGTTCGCCGGGATCTACTTCTGGTTCCCGAAGATCACCGGCCGCATGATGGACGAGAAGCTCGGCAAGTGGCACTTCTGGACGACGTTCATCGGCTTCCACGCCACGTTCCTCGTGCAGCACTGGCTGGGTGCCGAAGGCATGCCGCGCCGGTACGCGGACTACCTGCAGTCGGACGGGTTCACCACGCTGAACACGATCTCGACGATCGGCGCGTACATCCTCGGTGCCTCGACGCTGCCGTTCATCTGGAACGTCTTCAAGAGCTACCGGTACGGCGAGATCGTCACGGTGGACGACCCGTGGGGCTACGGCAACTCGCTCGAATGGGCGACGTCCTGCCCGCCGCCGCGGCACAACTTCACCGAGCTGCCGCGGATCCGGTCCGAGCGGCCGGCGTTCGAGCTGCACTACCCGCATATGGTCGAGCGCATCCACAAGGAGGGTGAGATCGGCTTCTTCGGGAAGCAGAAGGTCAACACCCACCGCGCGCCGTCCCAGGTGCTCACCGAGGCGGCCATGCCGGGTGATCACTCCAAGGACAACTCCAGCGAGAAGTGACCCGATAAGCGGAATCGGCGCGTGCCTTGCCTCACACAGGGGCAAGGCACGCGCCTTTTTCGTCTCCGGCTGAGGGAGACTGACCCCGTGACGCAGACACCAGTTCTCATCACCACCACCGGTCCCGACAAGCCGGGTGTGTCCTCGGTGCTGTTCGCCGTGCTGTCGCGCCACGACGTCGACGTGCTCGACGTCGAGCAGGTCGTGATCCGCGGCCAGCTGGTGCTCGGCGTGCTCGCCGGGGTGTACCGCGACCCCGAAGGTCTGCAGGAATACGTCGAGCAGGCGATGGCGTCGGTCGGGATGCAGGTCGAGGTGAAGATCGGCGCGGCCATCGGCGCCGACCCGTTCGCCATCGGGCAGAAGGACTCGACGCATGTCCTGCTGATGCTCGGTCGCCCGGTCACCGCGCGGGCGTTCTCCGACGTCGCGCGCCGCCTCGCCGCGCTGGACGTCAACATCGACTCGATCCGCAGTGTCGCCGACTATCCGGTCACCGGGCTGGAGCTGTACACCTCGCTCGCCCAGGACACGCCGGAGGCCGACGCCGCGCTGCGCACCGCGCTGGCGGACGCCGCCGTCGAGGCCGGGATCGACATCTCGGTCGAGCGGGCCGGGCTCGCCCGCCGCGCCAAGCGACTGGTCGTCTTCGACGTCGATTCGACGCTCATCCAGGGCGAGGTCATCGAGATGCTCGGCGCGCACGCCGGCGTCGAACCGCAGGTCCGCGAGATCACCGAAGCCGCGATGCGCGGCGAGCTGAACTTCGGCGAGTCGCTGGAGCGCCGGGTCGCACTGCTGGAAGGGCTCCCGGAGACGGTGCTCGACGAGGTCGCCGCGTCCATCGAGCTCACCCCCGGCGCGCGCACGACCATCCGCACGCTGAAGCGGATGGGGTTCCGCTGCGGGGTCGTTTCGGGTGGATTCACCAGGATCATCCAGTCCCTCGTGGACGACCTCGGCCTCGATTTCGCCGCCGCGAACGAGCTCGAAGTGGTCGACGGCAAGCTCACCGGCCGGGTGGTCGGGGAGATCGTCGACCGCGCGGGCAAGGCGACGGCGCTGCGCCGGTTCGCCGAGGAGTACGAGATCTCGCTCGAGCAGTGCGTCGCGGTCGGCGACGGGGCGAACGACATCGACATGCTGTCGGTCGCCGGAATGGGTGTCGCCTTCAACGCGAAGCCCGCGCTGCGCGAGGTCGCCGACACCGCGCTTTCGCATCCGTATCTCGACGCCGTGCTGTTCCTGCTCGGGGTCACCAGGGCCGAGATCGAGGCCGCCGACGCGGCCGACGGGCTCGAGCTTTCGCGGCCATGAGCGTGCTGGAGCCGCTGGCCGCGCGCTACGCGTACTGGCTGGGGCTGCCTGCCGAAGACACGGTGGACACCTCCGACGAGGATCCCGCCGAGGTCCGTGCCATGCCCGTGATCCTGCGGATGGAACGCGCCGAACCGCCGTCGCGGACCGCGTTGCTGGAGGCCGCCGCGGCGGCCGCGGTCGCGGTCTGTCTCGACGAACGCGCCGAGCCCGAAGGCGAATGGCACGAGCCGCTCAAGGCGTGGGTCGACGGCCGGATCCGCAAGGTCGCCCGGCGTGCGCGCGGCGCGCATTGGCAGGCCGTCCAGGAGCTGCCCGGCATCACGATCGAGGTGGACGGCGCCGAGGCGCGAGCGTTGCTGCCCGGCCGCGTCGTCGACACCCCGAAAGAGGTCTCGCGGTTGCAGATCTCCGGGAGCGAGCTCCCGGCCGACGAGCCCGGGCCCGCGCCGGGCGGTCTCCCGCGGTTGCTGCTGAACCCCGAGGTCACGATGACCGTCGGCAAGGGCGCCGCCCAGGTCGGGCACGCGACGATGATCCTGGCCTCGCTGCTGGACGAAGCCGAACGGGCGGCCTGGGCCGAGACCGGGTTCCGGTGCTCGGTGCGGACGCCGCCGGTCGCGACCTGGAAGGCGCTGTGCCCGGTCGAGGATCCGGAGGGCTCGTGGCGCCGTGACGGCGTCGTCGCGGTCCGGGACGCCGGGTTCACCGAAGTCGATCCCGGAACCGTCACGGTCCTAGCCCAAAGGGCCTAGCCTCCTATACTCCCCATATGGGTGACCGGCTGATCGCCGGGCGCTATCGCTTGGAGGAGCGGATCGGCGCCGGGGGTATGGGCGTGGTCTGGCGTGCCGCCGATCTGGACCTCGGCCGGGTCGTCGCCCTCAAGCGTTCGCAGGCCGGGGACAGCGGCCAGATCCGGCGCGAGGCGCGGATCGGCGCTGGTCTGCATCATCCGAACGTCGTCACCGTTTTCGACGCCGTGATCGACGGCGACGACCGCTGGCTCGTCATGGAGTACCTGCCTTCGCGCAACCTCGCCGACGTCATCGACACCGACGGGCCGCTGTCACCCGGCAAGGTGGCGAAGATCGGTGTCCAGCTCGCCGCCGCGCTCGCGGCGATGCACGAGAAGGGCATGGTCCACCGCGACCTCAAACCGGGCAACGTCCTGCTGGCCGAAGACGGCACCGCCAAACTGACCGACCTCGGCATCGCGCAGTGGGCGGAAGTGACCCGCACCGGCGGCGGCCTCGACGTCGGCACTCCCGGCTACGTCGCGCCCGAAATGGCCGAAGGGCGCCAGGCGGGCGCCGCGGCGGACGTGTTCTCGCTCGGCGCGACACTGTTCGCTGCCGTCGAGGGCACTTCGGTGTGGGGAGACGCGAGCGTGGGGCCGTTCGTCCAGCTCCGGCGGGCGACGTCGTACTCCCTGGAGCCGATCCGGCGGGCGGGGCCACTGGCGCCGGTGCTGACCGAACTGCTGCGCCGCAAACCCGCCGGCCGTCCGGACGCCGTTCGCGCCGCCGAACTGCTGTCCGAGGTCGCGGATGTCGGCGTGCCCGCACGGATGCGACGGTTCCGCGTGACCAGGCGGGCCATGGCGATCGGCGCCGTCGCGGCGGTGCTGGTGCTGCTCGGAGGGCTGCTCTACGCCACGAGGGAACCGGCGTCGATCGCGGCAGGCCCCACGCCGATGAACTCGGTCGGAGATCCGCGCACGGCCGACCCCTGCGCGCTGGTGGACCCGTCCGTGCTGAAACAGTTCGGGACCCCACGGCTCGACACCGCGAACGGCAACTTCAACGCTTGCGGCGTCCTGCTGAGGCTGAGCCCGGACGAAGAGGACATCGTCGACGTCCGGCTCGAATTGACCATCCCGGGGTCGCCGATGCTGGAGAAGCCCGCGCCCGGGACGCTGCGTGTGCGTGAATGGCCGAGCGACACCGAGGAGAAATGCCAGCGGGCCATCGAGCTGCCGGACGGCAACCAGCTCTGGGTGCATTCACGCCATGTCCGGAACTGGCACGCGCACCTTTGCGACTACGTCGACCCGGTCGCCGCGCACGCGGCTGGGGTGCTGAACCGCGGACCGCTCGAGCGTCGTCCGGCCCCCTTCCCCGCGGGTTCGCTCGGGACTCTCGACGCCTGCGCGCTCGGCGGTGAACTGCCCCAGGCGATCGTCGGCGGGCCGGCGAGACCGGATCCGGTGTTCGGCAACTGGGAGTGCTACTGGAACCACCGCGAGACGGAGGTGACGATCCGGTTCGAACGGGACCAGGCGCCGCTCGAAGACGACGGCAGGCGCGTCGCTCTCGGATCGCGGGAAGCCTTCGTCGAAGTCTCGACCGAGTGGAAGGCTTGCCAGGCGGAGATCCCGCACCGGACGTTCACCGGCGACGGTCGTGCCATGATCGAGACGGTGGAGATCTACGTCGCGAACAAGGTCAAGCGGCCGGAGGAGATGTGCCCGGCCGCGGAACGGCTCGCCGGCGAGATCGCTCCCCGGCTGCCGCCACTGTGAAAGGGAAAACCGTGTCTTTGGAAGTCCAGCGCGACGGCGAGCATCGCTTTATCGGCCGTAACGAACGCGGTGCCGAGGTCGTGATCGGCCGCAAGGGCGCCGAGGGCGCCTTCTCGCCCGCCGAGCTGCTGCAGATCGCGGCGGCGGGCTGCTCGGCCGTCACCGCCGAGAACCTCATCACGCGCCGGATCGGTGAGGACTCGAAGTTCCGGGTCGGCGTGACCGCGGACAGGCGCGAAGACGCTTCGGAGCTCGACGCGGTCCATGTGGCTTTCGACGTCGATGTGTCCTCGCTGCCCGCTGCGGATCGAGAGGCGCTCGCGGCGGCGGTGGATCGGGCCATCGAGCGGCTGTGCACGGTGAGCCGGACCCTGAAGAAGGGCATCCCGGTCACGGAGAGCTTCCCGGTCGAGTAGGTCCTCCGGATGCTATGAAAGGTCCTTTCCTCGCAAATTTTGCAAGGAAAGGACCTTTCATAGCGCTTGGCTCAGTGTTTGGCGGCGTGGCCTTCGGCGCTCCAGACCACGTACGCCTCGTCGGCGTCGGTGGTCATGGCCTCGATGAACTTCTCGTTGTCGAAGCCGGGCAGCGTCTGGAGCCGCTCGATCAAGGCGTCGGCGGCCGGGTCGCCGCTGGGGATCGCGGTGCCCTTCCCGTCGGCGCCCGCGAGCATGAAGAAGACGTCTTCTTTCCACGGGCCTTCAGGGATCACTCTGACCACCACCGCGGACAGCTCGGACCACATGACGGCTTCCTCGCTTCCGTCCGCGAGCTGGCGCCGCACTCCGGTGTCATCGACGCTGACGGTCCGGGATTGTGCGTTGGGCGACTCGTGGGACAACCGGTTCTCCCTGTCTTCGGCGTTCCGTTAACGGTACTCGGCCGTGTTCCAGGCCACTCAGCCCGGGGCGGCGGCGTCGAGGCGGCGCAGCGCGTCGCGGGCGACCTTCGGATCCATCGTCGGCCAGAACGGCGGCAGCGAGGCACGCAGGAATCCGCCGTAGCGGGCGGTGGCCAGCCGCGAGTCCAGGATCGCCACGACGCCGCGATCGGTGACCGAACGGTGCAGCCGTCCGGTGCCCTGTGCGAGCAGCAGCGCGGCGTGCGTGGCCGCGACGGTGAGGAAACCGTTGCCGCCCCTGGCTTCCACAGCTCGCTGCCGCGCCGACGAGACCGGATCGTCGGGGCGGGGGAACGGGATCCTGTCGACGACCACGAGCTGGAGCGACGGACCGGGCACGTCGACGCCCTGCCACAACGACAGCGTGCCGAACAGGCAGGTGCGCGCGTCCTCGGAGAACTTCTGCACCAGCAGACCGGTGGAATCGTCGCCCTGGCAGAGGATCGGCAGGTCGAGCCGCTCCCGCATCTCCTCGGTGGCCTGCTTCGCCGCGCGCATCGAGGAGAACAGGCCGAGCGTGCGCCCGCCCGCGGCCTCGATCAGCTCGGCCAGCTCGTCCATGGTCGAGGGCTGCAACCCGTCCCGTCCCGGCGGCGGAAGATGCTTGGCCAGGTAGAGGATTCCGTTGCGTTTGTGATCGAACGGGGAGCCGACGTCGAGGCCGGTCCACTTCGGGCCCTCGGCGTCGTCGCTGTCGGCGGGAGCGGCCTTGTCCGTCGCCGCGCCAGGCGCCTTCTCCACCCTCGCGCCGCCGGGCGGGAGACCCCACTGGCGGGCCATGGTGTCGAAGGTGCCGCCCAAGGTCAGCGTCGCCGACGTGAGGACGGTCGTGTGCTGGTTGAAGACACGCTCCCGCAACAGACCGGCGACACCGAGCGGGGCGACCTTCAGCGCGGGCGGACGCGGGTTCGTGGAGAAGCGGTCCCCGGTCAGCCAGACGACGTCACGCTGATGCGCCTTGTCGTCGTCGAAGGCCTCGAGCAGCCGGACCGCGGTGTCGTGGACCTCTTCGAGCAGCGACCGCGCCAGTTTGCGGGCCGTGGCCTCGTCGACGTCCTCTTTCCGGTCCTTGCCGAGCGCGGTGAGGCAGCGGTGCGCGGCGTCGCGGACCGCGGGGATCGCGCCGGTGAGGGCCTGGGGCAGCGAGTCCATGCGGCCCGACGGCAGGTCGTCGAGGATCAGGGCCAGCCCGTCGCTCGCCTCCAGCAACTGGTCGGCCACTTCGTCGTCGACCAGTTTCCCGCAGCGCCGGGCGGCGGCGGAGACCATGCCGCTGGTCAGCTCGCCGGTCGCCACGGACGTCACGCGGTCCACGAGGTCGTGCGCCTCGTCGATGATCACGAGGTCGTGTTCGGGGAGCACCTGGTAGCCCTGCAGCGCGTCGATCGCCAGCAGTGCGTGGTTGGTGACCACGACATCGGCCTTGCCCGCCTCGGCGCGGGACCGTTCCGCGAAGCAGTCCGTGCCGATGGGGCAGCGCGACGCGCCCAGGCATTCCTTGGCCGTGACGGAAACCTGCCGCCACGCCTGATCCGTCACGCCGGGGACCAGCTCGTCGCGGTCGCCGGTTTCGGTGTCGGACGACCATTCCCGCAGCCGCGTGACCTCCTTGCCGAGCCGGGACACGGCGAACGGATCGAACAACTGCTGGTCTTCCGGCTCGTCCGGGGCGCCGGAGTCCAGCCGGTGGAGGCAGAGGTAGTTACGGCGGCCCTTGAGGATCGCGAAGGTGGGCTCGCGGCCGAGGGGCTTCTTCAGAGCCTTCGCCAGCCGGGGGAGGTCTCGGTCGACCAGCTGGCGCTGCAGGGCGATGGTGGCCGTGGAGACCACGACCGTGGCCTCCTTCTCGACCGCGTGCCGGATCGCGGGAACGAGGTACGCCAACGACTTCCCGGTGCCCGTGCCCGCCTGGACGGCCAGGTGCTCACCGGTGCGGATCGCCCGGCCGACGGCGTCTGCCATCTGCACCTGGCCCTCGCGCTCGGCACCGCCCACGGACTCGACCGCGTGGGTCAGCAGTTCGAGGACACCGGGGAAGTCAGCACGGGAAGGCACGGGACAAGACGATAGCCGGGGGCACCGTCAAGATCGTCCGCCCCGTGCAATGAAGGGGCCTTTCATAGCAAATTTTGCAATGAAAGGCCCCTTCATTGCAGCTCGTGGGGCCGTGAAAGGACCGGTCACGACTCCTTGCGGAAGCGAGAGACCAACGCCCAGGTGCCCGGAAGCAGCGCCGCGGCGACGGCGATCTTCAGCGCGTCCCCGATGAGGAACGGCACGACGCCCTTCGCCAGCGCGGTCGACAGGCCGAAGCCGGTCGACGCCATCAACCACGGCACACCGACCGAGTAGATGACGAGGTTGCCCAGCACCATCGTCCCCGCCATGCGCAGCGGCGTGCGGTCGCCGCCGCGGCCGGCGAGCGCGCCGACCAGGGCGCCGGCGAAGACGAACCCGACGATGTAGCCGGCGCTGGCGCCGAACAGGCCCGAAGAACCGTTCTGGAACCAGCCGAAGCCGGCCGCGCCGACGGCCAGGTACAGCGCCATCGACAGCGCGCCGCGCTTCCAGCCGAGTGCGGCGCCGACCAGCAGGGCGGCGAACGTCTGGCCGGTCATCGGCACCGGTGAGCCGGGCACCGGGATCAGGATCTGCGCGGCCGCGCCGGTCAGGGCGGCACCACCGGCGACCAGGATCGTGTCGCGGACGAGGGCGCCGGGAACGAGGTCGGCGAGGACCGGACGGGGGCCGGCCACGGACAGCGAAGACACTCAGACCTCCTATGAGTACACGAATGTGAACCGAGGTTAACGCCAGACGGCGGGCGGCGGACCGAATGTCGGGCACCTCACGATCCACTCGACCGGGTGGCATGACCCTGCATCGGAAAGGCAGTTGGTGGAGGCTGCCGGACATGAAGAAACCCGTTTCGAGGCTGTTGTCGGTGACGATGCTGACCGGGGCGCTGGTGACGGGAGGACCGGCGATCGCGTCGGCCGAGCCCACGCCCGCGACGGCGGCCGCGTCGGTCGGTTCGCTCGACGTGGAGATCGGCGACGAGCACGTGGTCACCGGCGAGCTGGCGCCGTGCGACGTCGACGGTCCCTTGACCGCGACGACACAGGGCGGTGCCACCGGCGATTTCGCCCGGTTCGGCGGCGGTGAGTCGCGCTGCGGCCGGAACGGTGCGGTGGCCGTCGCCGAGGCGGCCGGGCGGCGATTCGAGACCACGCTGCTCAAACGGTTCGGCGGCCCGGTGATCAAGGTCCGCACGTTCATGGCGAAGTGCAGCACCACCAAGGACGGCAGCCTCGGCTACATCGAGTTCGGCGACGTCTCCGGGTTCACGCTGCCGGAGAACATCCCGCAGAACTACCGGCTGACCATCGCCGGCGGCAAGGGCGGGACGGCGCTGGCGTCGCTGACGGTCAACGAGACCGTCACGCCGACGCCGCCCGACGGGAGCCTCGTGACGCACATGCTGCACATCAAGCTGTTCCCGCAGGGTGACGGCCCGGCGAAGGGCGACATCTACCTCGGGACGGCGCGCTGCGACCCGTACGGCAAGAAGAAGCCCTGACCCCGCCCGCAATTCGTCACCTACTTGCGGGGATCGAGATCGCAAGTAGGTGACGAATTGCGGCGGGTGAGGGGCCCTAAGCGCGTGAGACGTACTTCGCGGCCGCGGCGACGAACTCACTCGCCCGGGTGGC
This sequence comes from Amycolatopsis sp. WAC 01375, assembly GCF_003947325.1. NCBI lineage: Bacteria > Bacillati > Actinomycetota > Actinomycetes > Pseudonocardiales > Pseudonocardiaceae > Amycolatopsis > Amycolatopsis sp. WAC 01375. The sequence goes on along the minus strand of NZ_QHHW01000026.1, from coordinate 61,895 downwards.
CAGGTCCGTCAGCGACCCGCTCGAGGTGAGAGCGTCGCCGAGAAGCGGCGTCGCGGCGGCGACGGCGATCGAACCCGCATCGAGGTACTTCCCGACGTCGGCGAGGTGGATGCCGCCGGTCGGCACCAGCGGGATGTCCGGCATCGGCGCCCGGATCGCCCGCAGGTAGGCGATCCCGCCGACGGCCGCGATCGGGAACACCTTCACCGCCGCCGCGCCGAGACGCCACGCCTGGTCGATCTCGGTCGGCGTCAGCGCGCCGCAGATCACCGGCAGCCCGCGTTCGTGCGCGCGTTCGATGACCAGCGGGTTCACCGTGGGCGTGACCAGGAAGGACGCGCCGGCGTCCGCCGAGATGTCCACATCGGACACCTCGCGGACGCTCCCGGCGCCGATGTGCGCGTCGTCGCCGAGCTTCTTGCGGATGGTCTTGATGGCGTCGGTGGCGCCTGGCGTGGTCAACGCCGCTTCGAGCACCCGCACCCCGGCGGCGTTCAGCACCGTGGCGGCGTCGGCGAACCGGCTCGCGTCCGCGGCCCGCAGGATCGCGACGAGCCGATTTTCGATCAGGGTGTCCTGGAGGCCGTGCTGGATCATGCGGCGGGAACCGGCGCCTTCCCGGTGTAGGTCACGCCCACCTCGTCGAAGTCCTTGAGCGCGGCGTCGACGGTCGGCTGCGAGCCGCCGACCGTGAGGTCCAGCAGCACCCGGACCTTGAAGCCCGCCTTCGCCGCGTCGAGCGCGGTCGCGCGGACACAGAAGTCGGTCGCGATGCCGACGACGTCGACCTCCGTGACGTCGTGCTCCTTCAGCCACGCGTCGAGCGTCTTGCCGTCGCGCGCGTTGCCCTCGAAACCGGAGTACGCGGCGGTGTACTCGCCCTTGGAGAAGACCTCGCTGATCGGGACCACGTCGAGTGCGGGGTGGAACGACGCGCCGGAGGTGCCGGCGACGCAGTGACGCGGCCAGCTGTCCTTGAAGTCCGGCGTCTCGCTGAAGTGGTCGCCCGGATCGATGTGGTAGTCGCGGGTGGCGACGACGTGCGCGTAGCCGCCTTCCGCGGCCTGCTTGGAGATCGCTGCGGCGGCGGCGGCGCCACCCGGCAGGCCGAGCGACCCGCCTTCGCAGAAGTCGTTCTGCACGTCGACCACGATCAAGGCGGTCCCCATGTGTTGCTCCTGAGTCTCTTTAGACGAATACGGTCGGGATGGCGGGCTCCCCGTGCGAGAGCTTGAGGCCTTCCCACGGAAGGCTCACCAGCGCCCGCCGAAGCCGCTGGCGCGCGTCGTCCAGCGTGGGCAGATCATCCACCGTCCGGCCGTCCCGGACCAGCGGAATCTGCAATTCGTGGTCGTTCGGTCCTCGTTCTGGTACCGCCGAGGCGGCCGTCCAGATCACCTCTTCGACGGCGGTGCCGGTTTCGCGGTGCCGTCGCAGCGCGGATTTCCTGCCGCCGCGAGACTCCTTGTGCGCGCTGCGCTTGGCGACCGGCCTGCCGTCGACCTCCACGAGCTTGTAGACCATCCCGGCGGTCGGCGCACCGGAACCGGTGACGACCGAGGTCCCGACGCCGTACGCGTCGACGGGCTCCGCGCGGAGCGCCGCGATGGCGTGTTCGTCGAGGTCACCCGACACCACGATGCGGGTGTCCTTGGCGCCGAGGGCGTCCAGCTGCTCGCGGGCCTTGCGCGCCAGCGGGCCCACGTCGCCGGAGTCGATGCGGATCGCGCCGAGTTCGGTCCCGGCCACCCGGACGGCCGTTTCGATGCCCTTGGTGATGTCGTAGGTGTCCACCAGGAGGGTGGTGTCGGCGCCCATCTTGTCCACCTGCGCGCGGAACGCCGCCTCTTCGCTGTCGTGCAGCAACATGAACGCGTGCGCGACGGTGCCCCGGGTCGGGATGCCGTAACGGCGGCCCGCTTCGAGGTTGGAGGTCGTGGCGAATCCGGCGAGGTACGCGGCCCGCGCGGCGGCGACGGCGGCGTACTCGTGGGTGCGGCGCCCGCCCATCTCGATGATCGGCCTGCCGTGCGCGGCGCCCGACATCCGTGCCGCCGCGGACGCGATCGCGCTGTCGTGGTTGAGGATCGAGAGGATCAGCGTCTCCAGCACGACGGCCTCGCCGAAGGAGCCGGTGACGGTCAGGATCGGGGAGCCGGGGAAGTAGAGCTCGCCCTCGGGGTAACCGGTGATGTTCCCCGAGAAGGAGTAGTCCGCGAGCCACGAAAGTGTGGCGTCGTCGACGACCGCCGTCGCTTCCAGTTGACTCAGCTCGGCATCGGTGAACCGGAAGTCCGCGATCGAGTCGAGGACCCGCCCGGTGCCCGCGACGACGCCGTAGCGGCGACCGTCGGGCAGACGACGCGCGAAGGCCTCGAAGACGCACGGCCGGTCCGCGGTCCCGTCGGACAGGGCGCTGGCCAGCATGGTCAGCTCGTAGTGGTCGGTGAGCAGCGCGGTGCTGGCGCCAGTGGCCGCCTCGGGGAAACCCATGGCACCAGCCTATTCACCCACATGGCCGGACCTGCCAGCCCATACCGGAACGGGCCCGTGACACCATGGAGTGCATGTCCACGCCTGTCGCATCCGAGCAGACGCAGGTTGATCCACAGGGAGTAGAGGTCGTCTCTGAGGACAAACCCTGGCGGACGGTCGTCTGGAACGATCCGGTGAACCTCATGTCGTACGTGACGTACGTGTTCCAGAAGCTGTTCGGTTACAGCCGGGACCACGCGACGAAGCTGATGCTCGACGTACACCAGAAGGGCAAGGCGATCGTGTCCTCCGGTTCCAAGGAGAAGGTGGAGACCGACGTCGCGAAACTCCACGCCGCCGGTCTCTGGGCGACGATGGAGCAGCCTTCATGAACGGATGGCGCCGTAAGGGCGAGACCATCGTCGCGGGGTTCGAGCAGCAGGAGGCCGCGGTTCTGCGCGGTCTGGTCAGCCAGCTGGAGGACATGCTCACCGCGCGCGCCGAGGAGGCTCCGCAGGACGAGCTGGCCGAGCTGACCGGCATCCGGGTGGGCCCGACCGAATCGCCGGACGACCCGGTGCTTTCCCGGTTGCTGCCGGACTTCCACAAGCTCGACCCGGACAACCCGACCCGCGAGGACATCGACTCCGCCGCCGCGATGCGGTCGATCCACGAGCCCGAACTGCTGGACAAGAAGGTCGGCGTCGCCAAGATCGTGCTGGACACCCTGCCGCGTGACGGCGGGAACGTGCGGCTGACCTTCGAGCAGGCCGACGCTTGGCTGGGCGCGCTCAACGACGTCCGGCTCGCGCTGGGCACCGCGCTCGACGTCACCGATGACATGCCCGACGAGCTGCCCGAGGACGATCCGCGTGCGCCGCATCTGGGCGTCTACCACTGGCTGACCTGGGTGCAGGAGACCCTCATCCAGTCGCTGACGTCATGATCACCGACGTGCCGGGGGTGCTGGTCGGGCATCACGAGCGGGTCGGCGACGGCTGGGCGTCCGGGACGACGGTCGTGCTGGTCCCCGGTGGCGCCGTCGGAGCCGTCGACCAGCGCGGCGGCGCGCCCGGCACCCGCGAGACCAACCTGCTGGAGCCGGAGAACCTGGTCCAGCACGTCAACGCGATCTGCCTGTCCGGCGGGAGCGCGTACGGCCTGGCCGCGGCGGACGGCGTCATGCGCTGGCTCGCCGAGCGGAACCTGGGCATCCCGGTCGGGACCGAACCGCACGAGGTGGTGCCGATCGTGCCCGCCGCGGTGCTGTTCGACCTGCCCCGAGGCGACTGGGGAAACCGTCCGGACGCGTCTTTCGGTTATGCGGCCTGTGAAGCGGCTGCCTTGGGCCCGGTCGGGCTAGGGACCGTCGGTGCGGGCGCCGGGGCGAAGGCGGGATCACTCAAGGGTGGGATCGGGACCGCTTCGGAGAAGGTCGGGGAGTTCACCGTCGGCGTCGTCGCCGCCGTGAACGCCGCCGGCGAGGCCGTTGACCTTTCGACCGGCCGCGCGTTCGCGGCGGATCACGAGGTCGACGGCGAATTCGGCGTCCGCTGGCCCGACCGGCCGGGCGATGTCGAGGCGAAGGCGTCGGGGCTCAACACGACCATCGGCGTGGTCGCGGTCGACGCGGCGCTGTCCAAGGCTGAAGCACGACGGCTCGCGGTGGCCGCGCAAGACGGTCTCGCCAGGGCGGTCCGCCCGGCGCACACGATGTTCGACGGCGACACGGTGTTCGCGCTGGCGACCGGTGACCGGGAGCTGCCCGGTGGCGCCGGGCCCGTCGCGGCGACCCGGCGCGCGATGGTGCTGGACACGCTCTGCTCGGCGGCCGCGCGGGTCTTCGGGCGGGCGATGGTGCACGGCGTGCTCAACGCCACTTCCGCCGGGGATATGCGCGCGTACCGCGACGTCTGGCCCGAAGCCTTCTCCTGACCGAGCGTGGTCCGAGTGGCGGCAATCTCAGAGTATGGACCCGCCCCGTCCAGCACCTAAGATGGGCGACGTGCTCCGGATCCGCCGTGAACTCGTCGACGAGATCGTCGCCCACGCCCGTCGTGACCATCCCGATGAGGCGTGCGGGGTGATCGCCGGTCCCGAGGGATCGGACAGCCCCGAGCGGTACATCCCGATGCTGAACGCGGCGCGCTCGCCCACGTTCTACGAGTTCGACTCGGGTGATCTGCTCAAGCTCTACCGCGAGATGGACGCCAACGACGAGGTGCCGGTGGTCATCTACCACTCGCACACCGCGACCGACGCCTACCCGTCCCGCACCGATGTCTCGTACGCCTCGGAACCCGACGCGCACTACGTGCTCGTTTCCACCAAGGACCCCGATTCGCACCAGTTCCGGTCGTACCGGATCGTGGACGGGGAGATCACCGAGGAGCCCGTCGAGATCATCGGCTGAACCCGGCCCCGGGAATAACCCGGCCCGGACCGAACGTCTGCGTAGCAGAGAACCCACCGGAGGTAGAAAACCATGGCCGTGACCGTGTCCATCCCGACCATCCTGCGTACGCACACCGGCGGCGAGAAGTCCGTCGAGGCGACCGGCAAGACCGTGCTCGAGGTGATCGACGACATCGAGTCCCGTCACGGCGGCCTCAAGGCCCGCCTGGTCAAGGAAGAGAAGCTGCACCGCTTCGTCAACGTCTACGTCAACGACGAGGACGTCCGCTTCTCCGGCGGCCTCGAGGCCGAGGTCAAGGACGGCGACACCCTGACCATCCTGCCCGCCGTGGCCGGTGGCTGATCGATGGCTCGCTACGAGTCGCTGCTCGACACGCTCGGCGGCACCCCGCTGGTCGGTCTTCCCCGGCTTTCGCCCACCCACGACGTGCGGTTGTGGGCGAAACTGGAGGACCGCAACCCGACCGGCTCGATCAAGGATCGCCCCGCACTGGCGATGATCGAGGCCGCCGAGCGTGAAGGCATCCTCCGGCGCGGCTCCACGATTCTCGAGCCGACCTCCGGCAACACCGGGATCTCGCTCGCCATGGCCGCGAAGCTCAAGGGCTACGGCCTGGTGTGCGTGATGCCGGAGAACACCTCCACCGAACGCAAGCAGCTGCTGCAGGCGTACGGCGCGCGGATCGTCTTCTCCCCGGCCGCCGGCGGGTCCAACGAGGCCGTGCGCCGCGCGAAGGAACTCGCCGAGGCGAACCCGGAATGGGTCATGCTCTACCAGTACGGCAACCCGGCCAACGCCGACGCGCACTACCGCGGCACCGGGCCCGAACTGCTCAAGGACCTGCCGACGCTGACGCATTTCGTCGGCGGCCTCGGCACCACCGGCACCCTGGTCGGCGTCGGGCGTTACCTCCACGAGGCGAAGCCGGACGTGCAGATCATCGCGGCCGAACCGCGCTATGGCGAGCTGGTGTACGGCCTGCGGAACCTCGACGAAGGCTTCGTCCCGGAGCTCTACGACGCGAGCGTGCTCAACAGCCGGTTCTCCGTCGGCGCGTACGACGCGCTTCGCCGGACGCGCGAGCTGCTGGAGCACGAAGGCATCTTCGCGGGGATCTCGACCGGCGCCGTGCTGCACGCGGCGCTGGCCGTCGCCGAGAAGGCCGCCGCTTCGGGGAAGCCCGCCGACGTGGCCTTCGTGGTCGCGGACGCGGGGTGGAAGTACCTCTCGACGGGCGCGTACGCCGGCTCGCTCGACGAAGCGGCAGAAAGGCTCGACGGGCAGCTCTGGGCCTGACGCGCGGCCGCAACGATCGCGACTGCAATGAAGGGGCCCTTCATAGCAAAATTTGCAATGAAAGGCCCCTTCATTGCACGCGCGGCGCTGGCACGATGGCGGGCATGAAGGTCATCGGGCTGCTGGGCGGGATGAGCTGGGAATCGTCGGCCGAGTACTACCGGCTGGTCAACGAGCGCGTCCGTGAGCTGCGCGGCGGCTACCACTCCGCGCGCACCGTGCTGTACTCGGTGGACTTCGCCGACATCGAAGCGATGCAGGCCGAAGGCCGCTGGGACGACGCCGGACGGGAGCTGAACACGGCCGCCCGCGGCCTCGAAGCCGCCGGAGCGGACTTCGTCGTTCTCTGCACCAACACGATGCACAAGGTCGCCGACCGGCTCACGGACGGCCTTGGCATCCCGCTCCTGCACCTCGCCGACACCACGGCCGCCGCGATCAAGGCAGGCGACATCAAAAGCGTCGGGCTGCTGGGCACCGGTTTCACCATGGCCCAGCCGTTCTACCGCGAACGTCTCGCCGCGCACGGCCTCGACGTGCTCGTCCCGGACGAGAAGGACCGCGAGACGGTGCACCGGGTCATCTACGACGAACTCGTCCACGGCGTCGTCACCGAGGGCTCCCGTGAGCGGTACCGCGAGGTCATCGCGAGCCTCGTCGAGGCGGGTGCGGAAGGCGTCGTCTACGGGTGCACCGAGATCGAGCTGCTCGTCGGTCCCGAAGACAGCCCTGTGCCCACCTTTCCCACCACGAGGCTGCACGCCGAAGCGGCCGTGGATTACGCGCTGGGCGAGGCCTCACTCCCTCCCGCGGTGTGACGCTCGTGCTGGGAGACGGCCTGCCGCCAAAGCTTGTCCTGTTCTTCACCGGTGAAACCGGCGCGAGGCACGCCGAAGACGTCCTCGATCGCCGTCCACCACTCGGCCGGTGACTCCAGCACCGTCTTGCCACCCGGTAGACCGCTCAAGGTCAGCGCGCGCAGCGAATCCACGCCCTCGGCGTCGCGCCGCTGCAGCACCAGCGTGCGGACGAAGCCGGACTCCGCGGACGTGGACAGCTCGACGTGCTTTTCGGCGAAGTCCGCCATCACGGCCGCCTCCGGCGCGAAATCCATCCCGACGAAACTGCCCTGCGGATCGTGGTCGAAGCGCCAGCCGCCGGGCGTGACGTCCGAAGCCCGTATGCGGAACACCAGTGAACCCTGTTTGTACTCGCCTTCACGCAGCGGGAGCGGCTCGTGGATGCCGTCCCCGAGCCCCACGTCGACCAGCCAGCCGACTTCGGGAGTCTCCGGCAGCCCGGTCACCGTCAGGGCCAGGTGGTTGAGATGGATCCCGGCGGGATCTCCCGGGAGCTGCGCTCCGCTCGGATGCCGGGTGACCTGGTAACCGAGCGCCCGCAGCAGCGCCGAGAACGCGCCGTTGAGGTGATAGCAGTAGCCGCCGCGACCAGCGACGATCCGGCTGAACGACACCGCGGGATCCAGCGAGGTCACCCGGCCGAGCTGGACCTCGAAATCCTCGTACGGCACCCGCTCCACATGCGCCGCGTGGAGCCGGAAAAGCGCGTCGAGGCTCGGCGGCTCCTGCTCGAGGCCGAGTCGCGTGAGGTAGGCGGGCACGTCGACGTGCTCGGAAGAAGAAGTCCCCATGTGATCGACGGTAGCGGCCCCCACCGACAATTCAGGGTTCTCACGGAGGCGATCCCGCCGGTCGCCGTCGTAGCCTGGGGAGGTGACCCCTTTGCCTCCCCAGCCGGTCCCGGCGAGCGAGCCCGGTACGGACCCGGCCAAACGCGTCCTGCCGCCGAACCCGAAGGCCGCCGCGATCGTCGCGCTGGCCTTCACCGCGCTCCTCTACCTGGTCGAACTGGTCGACGTCGTGCTGCCCGCCGACCTCGACCAGAGCGGCGGCATCGTCGCCCGTGAGATCTCCGATCTCGACGGCGTGATCTGGGCGCCGCTGTTGCACGCGGGCTGGGGGCATCTGTTCTCCAACACCGTCCCGGTGCTGGTGTTCGCCTTCCTCGCGATGTCCGCGGGCATCGGCCGGTGGGTGCTGGTCACCGCGATCATCTGGGTGCTCTCCGGCGTCGGCGTCTGGCTGATCGCGCCGAGCGGCACGGTGACCGTCGGTGCCTCGGGCGTCGCTTTCGGCTGGCTCGCGTTCCTGCTGGTCCGCGGCATCTTCAACCGCGCGATCGGGCAGATCCTGGTGGCCGTGGTGCTGCTGGGCATCTGGAGCGGGATGCTCTGGGGACTGCTTCCGGGCACTCCGAACGTCTCCTGGCAGGGCCACCTGTTCGGCGCGCTGTCCGGGGTCTTCGCGGCCTGGGTGATGGCGCGGATGGACAGGTCCCAAGCCAGGAAGGCGGCCGGTCCCGGTAGCCTCGCCGGGTGACCAAGCCGAGCGCCGACGCCCCGATCGGCGTCTTCGATTCCGGGGTGGGCGGGCTCACCGTCGCCAGGGCGATCCTGGAGCAGCTGCCCGGTGAGCAGCTGCGCTACGTCGGCGACACCGCCCGCAACCCGTACGGTCCGCTGCCCATCGCGACGGCACGCCAGTACGCGTTGGAAGCGCTGGACGACATCGTCGACGGCGGGGTGAAGGCCCTGGTCATCGCCTGCAACACGGCCTCCGCCGCCTGCCTTCGCGACGCGAGGGAGCGCTACGACGTCCCCGTGATCGAGGTCGTCCTCCCGGCCGCGCGGCGGGCCGTTTCCGCCACGCGCTCCGGCCGCATCGGGGTGATCGGCACCGAGGGCACCGTCCGGTCCCGCGCCTACGACGACGCCTTCAACGCCGCACAGGACGTCGAGATCACCAGTGTCGCGTGCCCGCGGTTCGTGGACTTCGTCGAACGCGGGATCACCACCGGGCGCCAGGTGCTGGGGCTCGCGCAGGGCTATCTGGAACCACTGCTGGACGCGCAGGTCGACACGCTGGTCATGGGCTGCACGCACTACCCGTTGCTGTCCGGGGTGCTGCAGATCGTCATGGGCCAGGACGTCACGCTGGTGTCCAGCGCCGAGGAAACCGCGCGTGACCTCGTGCGCGTCCTCACCGAGGCCGACCTCCTGGCCGAGCGCGACACCCCGCCGCGGCACGAGTTCGTCGCCACCGGATCCGCCGAGCCGTTCACGAGGCTCGCTCAGCGGTTCATGGGTTTCGCTCCGGGTGTGCTGGCTCCCACCAGCGCATAAAACGCCGATTCCGTGCTTAAGGTGTCACAGTGCGTCTCACGATCCTCGGCTGCTCCGGCAGCATCCCCGGGCCCAACGCCGCCGCGTCCGGCTATCTGATCGAGGCGGACGGGTTCGTCCTGGGGCTCGAACTCGGCAACGGGACGCTCGCCAGGTTGCAGGCCCTGCGCGACCCGTTCGACCTGGACGCGCTGATCCTTTCGCACCTTCACCCCGATCACTGCGCCGACGTCAGCGCGCTCACCGTGCTGCGGCGTTACCATCCCGAGCTGCCGTATCCGGCGAGGCCGCGACGGCTGCCGGTGTACGGGCCCTCGGACGTGCACGAGCGGCTCGCCCACGCCTACGCGGCGAACGAGGCGGAGCGGGCGACCACTGATCTCTCCGACGTCTTCGCCTTCGACATCCTGCGGGAAGACACCATGGAGATCGGGCCGTTCGAGGTCACCGCGGTCCCGGTCGACCACCCGACCCCGGCGTTCGGCCTGCGCGTTTCGCACGGCGGCAAAACCCTCGCCTACACCGGTGACACCGGCGTCTGCGACACCCTGACCGACCTCGCCGGCGGCGCCGACGTCCTGCTGGCCGAAGCGTCTTGGACCGACTCGCCCGACCGGCCTCCAGGCGTCCATCTGTCCGGCAAGGAAGCGGGGGAGCTGGGCCGCAAGGCGGGAGTGGGGCGGCTGCTGCTCACCCACGTCGCGCCCTGGACCGACCGCGACGCCGTCCTCGCCGAGGCGGCCGTCGCGTTCCCCGAGGCCGAGCTGGTCGAGCAGGGCGCCGTCTACGACCTCTGACACGGGGTTCTAGAGTGGCGGCCGTGGCGAGAAAAGACGGCAGGAACGACGACCAGCTTCGCGACATCAAGATCACCCGCGGCTTCCAGCGGTGGCCCGCGGGCTCGGTGATGATCGAGTTCGGCGACACCCGGGTGCTGTGCGCGGCGAGCGTCACCGAAGGCGTCCCGCGCTGGCGGGCAGGCTCCGGCCTCGGCTGGGTCACCGCCGAGTACGCGATGCTGCCGTCGGCGACCAACACCCGCAGCGATCGCGAATCCATCAAGGGCCGCGTCGGCGGCCGCACGCACGAGATCTCCCGGCTCATCGGCCGGTCCCTGCGCGCCTGCATCGACCTGGCGGCGCTGGGGGAGAACACGATCGTCATCGACTGTGACGTCATCCAGGCCGACGGCGGCACCCGCACGGCGGCGGTGACCGGCGGCTACGTCGCGCTCGCCGACGCCGTCACCTGGCTCGGCGCGGCGGGCCGCCTCGCCGACCCGCAGCCGCTTTCAGCTTCGGTCGCGGCGGTGAGCGTGGGCGTCGTCGACGGCCGTGTGCGCCTCGACCTGCCGTACGAAGAGGACTCGCGCGCGGAGGTCGACATGAACGTCGTCGCCACCGACGCGGGCACCATGATCGAGGTGCAGGGCACCGGTGAGGGTGCCACCTTCGCGCGGTCCACTTTGGACACGATGTTGGACATGGCGCTCGCGGGCTGCGAGGAGCTGACCCGCCTCCAGACCGAAGCCCTCGCGTTGCCGTATCCCGGCGAGCTTCCCGAGCCGCGCCCGGACAAGAAGAAGGGCGCGAAGTGACCAAGCTGCTTCTCGCCACCCGCAACGCGAAGAAGCTCGGCGAACTCCGGCGCATCCTGGTGGCGGAGGGGATCGAGGGCATCGAGGTCATCGGACTCGCCGACGTCCCCGAGTTCCCCGAAGCGCCCGAAACCGCTCCGGACTTCGAAGGCAACGCGCTCGCGAAGGCGCAGGACGCGGCCGCCGCGACCGGTCTCCCGGCCATCGCCGACGACTCCGGCATCTCCGTCGACGCGCTCAACGGAATGCCGGGTGTGCTTTCGGCCCGCTGGTCGGGCAAACACGGCGACGACGAGGCGAACCTGGACCTCGTGCTGGCGCAACTGTCCGACACACCCGACGAGCGGTTGGGCGCCGCTTTCGTCTGCGCGGCGGCGCTCGTCGTCCCCGGCGGCGACGAAACCGTGGTCCGCGGGGAATGGCGTGGCTCGCTGATCCGGGAACGCCGTGGCGCCAACGGATTCGGCTACGACCCGATCTTCGTGCCCGAGGGTGAGACGAGGACTTCGGCGGAGCTGGAACCGTCCGAAAAGGACGGTTTGTCGCATCGGGGGAAGGCGTTGCGGGCGTTGGTGGGGGAGCTGCGGAAGCTCGCCGGTTGAGGTGGTCGTGAGTGGCGTTTCGGGTCGGACTTCCGGAGGCTTGCCAACCGTCCACAGAGGACGCGAATCGCGGGGAAATGTCTGCTTGCTCCTAGTTTGACCGTATCGGTAAGTACGTGATGGCCCCCTTCCTTGCGTCTAGCGCAAGGAAGGGGGCCATCACGTACTTATCTGCCCGGGTCAGCACGAAAACCGCCGGACCGCGAACCACTCCACTGGTCTTGACGGACCGATGAGCGCCGCTGAACCCATCCGCCACGTTTGCCTTACTCCTCAATAGAACTCGAAAAGCCACTCGTGACCGTCAGCGGATCTTCACGCCGGGCCCGAGTTCGTCGAGTCCGGTTATGCGGCCTTCCGGTCGTGCGTAGAGACTGATGTCGAGATCCGCCAACGGCCGGACGTCCACCGCGTCCCCTCGGCGGCGTAAATCGAGATGGCCTTCAGCGTGGGATGCGAGGAGTTGGTCCAGCTGGTCCGACTGTTGGGACAGGCGTCCTAAAATATCGGCGAGCGTCGCGCTCGGCGAGCAGGGCCGAGCGGGCGGGAAACTGTTCGCGGACGCGCCGGGCCAGAAGTTCTGGCTCGGCGTCATCCGTCAAGAGGGCTTCATCGGAGAGATCGACCTTGCTGAGCGTGTCCTCGACAGCGAGGAACGCCGCGGTGATCTCGTTTTCGGGCAGTGTCGAGAACCGTGCGGCGAGAACCGGCTTCAGCTCCTCGGCCACATACAGGCCGATCGTCTCCGCCAGGTTCTCGAGCTCGGTCTTCTTTCGCCGTCGTTGCAGCCACGACTTCGCCGCGTGCGTGGCGATACTGCCGCCCAGTTTGAGTGCGGGTCCCTCCAGCCCCGTCGTCGTCAGGACGCCAGGGAAAGGTCCCGGAGAAGCTTCGCGACGTGCCCCGTCGCGCGCACGTTGTACTGCGCCACCGCGATCTTGCCCTCGGGGTCGACGACGAACGTCGAGCGGATGACGCCTTCGTAGACCTTGCCGTAGTTCTTCTTCTCGCCGAAGGCGCTGTACGCCTTGAGGACGGTCTTCTCCGTGTCGGACAGCAGCGGGAAGGTCAGCCCCTCCGCCTCGACGAACTTCGCGAGCTTCGCGGGTTTGTCCGGCGAGATGCCGAGCACCCGGTAACCGGCGTCGTTGAGCTGCGCGAGGCTGTCCCGGAAGTCGCACGCCTGCTTCGTGCAGCCCGGCGTGCCGGCGCTCGGGTAGAAGTACACGACGACCGATTCGCCGCGGAAGTCGCTGAGCTTGACGTCGTTGCCCTCACTGTCGGGGAGGGTGAAGTCGGGCGCTTTGTCGCCGGGGGAGAGTCGCTGCTCGGTCATGACGCACACGGTAGCGAACCGGCGGCGTCAGACCTTCCCGCAGTACTTCGCGGCGACGGGCTCCGAGGGGCTCGGCCGCACCTGGAGGCGCAGCCTCACCGGCTTGTCCGGAACGGCGAACGCCAGATTCAGCCGGACCGACCGGCCCGGCGCCACGTCCTTGCCGGCGTCCGCGACGCCGTTGTAGCCCTGCACCGGGTCGACGACCTGTTTGACCGCCGTGGTTTCCCCGTCGATCTCGCCCGCGACGGACAGGCCGGAGAGCCGGTACGTGCCGTCGCCCGCGTTCGTCACCTCGATGCCGAAGGCCACCGCGCGGGGGCTCTGCGGGTACGCCGACGCGCTGGGGCGGAACGAGTTCGGCGCGGACACGGAGATCGTGACCCCGGTGGCGAACCGATGCGGGGCGCCGAACGCCAGGTCACCTTCCGTGTGGGTGGCGGCCACTCCCTGCTTCGGGGCGTCCGCGCCGAGCGCGGCGGCCCCTTTTTCCGGTGCCGGAACCCCGCAGGCGGCCGCCAGCATCAGGGAGCAGGCGGCGATCAAGAGCTTCGGGGTGCGCGGGGGCGCCATGTGCGGTTACTCCAGTCGGAGGTGCGGGTGGGCCGTTCGAGGTAGGTATTAGTGCCGAAGAGTCCAGAGTGACGGTCTTCCGCAGCCGAGAGGAGCGGCACGGCCGGGTTGAGGCGCACCTGGTGTACAGCCGTGGCCGATCCGTGATCGGAAGGGTACGGCTAGTGACAGTCGTCACCTCGGTGGCACACCGCCGACGGTCAGACGGCGAAGGCGAAGAACAGGATGAAGATCGCCAGACCGGACACCCAGGCCACGATCAACCAGCCGAAATCGCGCATCGGATCGACCGCTCGGCTCTCCTCGCCGGGGACGTAGACGCCGCGTTCTTCGAACCAGTCCGCCCACCGGGTCATCCAGCGAAAGGGGCTTCGAGACGCCATGTAGTCACAGTACGGGTATGGGTGAGCCGAGTCAGCCGAGGAGGGGCCGCCCAAAAGGGCGAATCGGACGTACCAGGTATCGCCCACTAGGCCCTTTTGTCCAACCGGTTCACCCGTCAGGCTGTAACGATGGCGCTGGGAATAGATATCTACAGCCGCTTTCAGTCCGTTACCAATTGGCAGGCCGTCAAGGATCATGGCGTGACGTTCGTCTTCGTCAAGCTCACCGATGGTGGTGGATTGCCGAACGGCGGCCGCAACACCGGCGATGCCTTGGTGGCCGGAGCCAGATCCGTGGGAATCCCGGTGGGCGGCTACCACTTCGCTCAGGCGAGTCCGTCGCCGGAGGCACAGGCTGACGTATTCATCGCGGAGGTCCGGCGACTCGGGGCGACCGGATGCGTCCCGATGCTCGACCTCGAGGACAACCCACCCGGTTCGGGGACGCCGAACATCCCCGACGCGCGCAAGCGCGACTTCTCGATCAGGTTCTGCAACCGCGTGGCGGGACACGGGTTCCGGCCAGGCATCTACATGAACAACTCGCTCGCGAAGATGCTGCGGCCGGACCGGTTCGGCGTGCCGGACCTGGTCATCTGGATCGCGCGCTACGGCGCCAAACCCGATGCCGCCGCGGGCCACTACGACGTGCACCAGTACTCCGACGCCGGCCAGGTGCCCGGCATCCGCGCGAGCAGTGTCGACCTCAACGAGTCCTACACGAACGCCCACTTGACCGGCGGCGGCGCCGCACCGAAGCGGAAGGCGACGACAGAACTCATGGAACGCAGGACCATTCCGGCCAGCCCGTCCGTCACGTCCGTGCGGCTGCTCCTCTCCGGCAGCGAGACGGCCGCGATCATCGTCCGCCCGCGTGTCGACGGGGACGGCATCACCGACGCGCCCGTATGGCAGGGCAACATCTACGCCTGGGGCAGCGACAAGGTGGGTGTCGGCGGGAATCCCATGCAGACGCCCGGATTCAACCCGAAGACGGTTTCGCACCGGCGGTACCACCTGCCGGGCGCGGTGTGGGCCGACTTCGAGTACAGCTCGAACGTGGACTTCGAGATCGACATCGTCGGCTGAGCCTGGAAGTCGGTGAAGGCCTCCTTTCCTACTCTCAAGGTAGGGAAGGAGGCCTTCACGGACTTCGGGGTGTGGCACGATGATCGGGTGATGGACTTCCGAAAGGGCAATGCCGCGTAGAGCGCCCGCACGAGTCCGGCGAGGGCTTCGACTTCGGCGCCCGGCCGAACTCCGTGACCCGTGGGATTTTTCGCCCGCACTCGCCGCAGAGATCTCCCGGCTCGAACGTTCCCGGAACTATCTCGGCCCCGGTGCGATCCGGACCGCGCTCCGCCTCTGGAGAGAGTTCACCGCGGACCCGTACCGACGGCTTCGGGTCGACACCGAGGGCTGTGGTATTCGGGAGTGTTGCGGCGATCCCCGGCAAGCGAGGGAAATACTCGAAGGTGTGCTGCTCGCCCTCCCGGCGCGAGCCGCCAAGGAGTGATGGTTCGCGCGCCGATCCCGGACCTTGATCAAGAGAAGGTGACGACCTGCCGGACCGCGGCGCCCCGCCGCAACCGGTCGAAGCCCGTGTTGATCTCCTCGAGCCCGATCCGGTGCGTCAGCAACGCCTCCACGGGCAGCAGCCCGGCCCGGTAAAGGGCGATGAAGCGGGGGATGTCGCGCCGGGGGACGCACGAGCCGAGATAGCTGCCGCGCAGCGTCTTTTCCTCCGCCACCAGGCTTTGCGCGGGCAGCGCGAGTTCGGCGGACGGGTCGGGAAGGCCGACGGTGACCGTGGTGCCACCGGGTCGGGTCGCTCGGTAGGCCTGGTGCAGGGCGGCGACCACGCCGGTGGTGTCGACGGCGTGGTCGGCGCCGCCGCCGGTGAGTTCCTTGATCGCGTCGACGTCGCCCTCGAGTGCGTGGGTGGCGCCGAGGGACAGTGCCAGCTCGCGCTTTTCGGCGACGAGGTCCACAGCTACCAGTGTGGCCGCGCCGGCGGCTTTCGCGGCGAGGAGTGCGGCGAGGCCGACGCCGCCGAGACCGAACACGGCGACGCTGTCTCCTGGTCGTACGTCGGTCGCGTTGAAGACGGCGCCGGCGCCGGTGAGTACCGCGCAGCCGAACAGGGCCGCGATGTCGAACGGCAGGGCGTCGTCCACGGCGACCACCGAACGCGCCGAGACGACGATGTGCTCCGCGAACGCGGAGACACCCAGGTGGTGCCCCGGGCGGCCGTCGGGGGAGGACCAGCGGGTGCCGCCGCCGAGCAGGGTGCCGTTCCGGTTCGACTCGGCCGCCGGACCACACAGGGCGGGACGTCCGGTGAGGCAGGGTCGGCAATCGCCGCAGGAGGGTACGAACGACAGCACGACGTGCTGACCCGCCGTGAAGCCGGTGCCCTGCCCCGCTTCGACCACCTCGCCCGCGGCCTCGTGTCCCAGGACCATCGGCAGAGGCCGGGGCCGCGAACCGTCGATCACCGACAGATCCGAGTGGCACAGCCCGGCGGCCCGCACCCGGACGAGCAGCTCACCCGGCCCGGGCGGTTCCAGCGTCATCGTCTCGATTTCCAGCGGGCGGCCGACTTCGCGGAGGACCGCGCCCCGGACCCGCATCATCGCCCGCTCCCGGCCGGGACGCAGGTGGTGACCTGGCGTTCGGACAACAGCGGCACGACCTCGCCGAGCACGATCCGCCGGAAGTGCTCCGACTCGCAGTGGCCGGTGAAGTCCTGTTCGGACTCGTACTCCTCGACGATCACCACCACTCCGTCCTCGGTTCCGGAATGGACGGTGTACCGGAGACAGCCGGGCTCACGCCGTGAGTCGGCGGCCATCGGCTCCAGTAGTTCGAGGACGCGGTCCCGGTGCGCGGTCACGTACCGGGCCACCACGACGAAGCTCATTTTTCTCCTGCGCTCAGCTGGGACCGGGTCAACGACCACAGCCCCGAATCGGACGACGCGGCGCCCAGCGCGCCCATCGCGAGGGAATGGGCCACCCCGGACCGGTCGGTGACGAAACCGGCCGCCACGAACGGCGACATGACTTCGCGGGCCTGCGCCGACATCCAGGGGATGATCGGCGCGGGCATGAGCTCCACCAGGTCGGGGCGGCTGCGTTTCACCGCTTCCAGGCTGCGGTTCAGATTCGACCGGTCGGTGACGAACACCTTGTGCATCGTGAGCATCGACAACGTGCGTGCCCGTTCGATCGGGGCGACCCTGGTGCTGACCACCCCGGTCGCCCCGATCTCCTGGAGGAAGTCCACGCCGCCGCGATCGGTGGCGAGGCCGGGACAGGAGTCGATGTTGACGAAGAGGACCTTCTCCAGTCCCGTCAGCACCGGCACGATCTTGGCCAGCTGCCCGACCGGGACCGCCGCGAGGATGCCGACGCGGGACGCCGAGTTCGCGAAGTCGCCCACCTTGGCGGTGCCGACCACCGACGCGCAGACCGGGACGTCCGCGAACGCCGCCGTGATCCTCTCGTTCATACGGTCCACAGTGGTCGATCAGCTCGTGGAGTCAAGGGGGTTCGGCCCGAAGTCACTGGGCAGCCCGAGCTTGCCCGGGTTGAGCAGGCCCTGCGGATCGAGGGTCCGCTTCACGGCGACGAAGGTGTCGAAGCCCGTGCCGAGCGTGTCCGCGAGGTACGGCCCGCGAAGCAGCCCGGAACCGTGGTGGTGGCTCAGCGCGGCGCCGTGGCGTACGAGCACGGCGTTGGCCGCGTCCCACGCCGAGCGGTACCAGTGCCGCCGCTTCTCCGGCTCGACGTCGCCGCGCAGCGAGAAATACAGGCAAGCGCCGTCGGTGTAGGCGTGCGACTGGTGCGCGGAGGCGGCCACGGTGCCCGGAACGGCCTGGATCGCGGCCACGACCTCGTCGTAGATCGTGGGCAGCGCCGACCACGCCCCGGCCATTTCGAGGGTGTCGGCGACGAAACCCGGGCCGGGCGTGAACCCGTCGGCCGACTTGCCGACCAGCATCCGCTCGTCCAGCCAGCGTTCGAAGAGGGCCGGACCGTCCAGTTCGGACCCGGTCGCGGAGCAGACCTCGGAGCTGACGCGCAGCATCGCGTCGACTAGCACCGGGTCGCCTTCGTCGGCGATCAGCAGCAGGTTGGTGTCCGGCAGGCCGAAATGCGTTCCGCTCTCCAGCTTGTCGTAGAGCCGCATCGCGGCCGGGGTCGCGCCGCGCTGCATGATCAGACGGCACGCCTCCAGCCCCTCGGCGAAGGTTTCGAAACCGTAGGCGACCGCCTTGGCGTACTCGGGCAGCGGATGGGTGCGCAGCCGCACGGAGGTGATCACGCCGAGCGTGCCTTCCGAGCCGACGAACAACTGACGCAGGTCAGGACCGGTGGCCGCCCGCGGGTAGTCGCCGAACCGGGCGAGCGTGCCGTCGGCCAGCACGACGTCGAGGCCGACCACCATGTCCTCGATCTTCCCGTAGCGGGTGGAGAGCTGACCCGCGCCGCGGCAGGCCACCCAACCGCCCACAGTGGACAGTGCGAAGGCGGACGGCCAGTGCCCCGTGGTGGCACCGTGCGTCTTCTGCAGTTCGGTTTCGAACAGGTCGCCGAACATGCCTGCCTGCACGTCGACGACCTGGGAGTCCGCGTCGAAGGACAGGATCCGGTTCAGCCCGCAGACGTCCAGCACCACCCCGCCGAACACCGGCAGCGCGGCACCGGTGACGTTGCTGCGCCCGGCGGACACCGTGAGCGGCACCCCGTGCTCACCGCACAGCCGGACCACGGCCTGTACCTGCTCGACCGTGCTCACTTCGGCGATCACCGCGTCCGGGGTCGCCGGGTTCCCCGCGGTCTCGCCGATCATCGAACCGGCCCACCAGTCACGGGTCCGCAGCACGACCTCGTCGTGGTCGGTGTGCACCGCGTCCGCGACGCCCCGCAGCGACTCGGTCAGCGCGGCGGGCACGGCGACGGTGGTCGTCTGCAACGATGCCGCCCCCTGCCCGGGCGGGGTGCGGTCGCCCCAGCGCGGCGGTGTCGGCGCGCCGACCACGTACTTGCCCCGGTTGAACGGATGGGCGATGGTCTGGCTGCTGATCATGCGTTGTCTCCCAACAGAATCGACTTCTCCCGGGCGACTTCCGCCCGATAGTCCTCCACTTGCGCGGCCACGGTTTCCGGCGACAGCCCGAGTTCGGCGCCGAGCAGTTCGCCGACGAGCGGAGCCGCCTCGGCGGAGGCGTCCCTGGCGAACAAGCGCAGCCGGGTGCGCCGGGACAGCACGTCGTCCACCGAACGCGCCATTTCCGATCTGGCCGCGAACACGACCTCGGCCTTGAGATGCGGCTGGCCGGGGATGAGCGGCTCGCCGAGCGCCGGGTCCTCGTCGACGAGTTCGCTCACGAAACGGGCTTCGGTGCCGTAGCGGCCGCCGAGGTGCGCGGCGACACCGCCGGTCGCGGCGGTGGCCTCGGCGTCGTAGCCGGCGCCGCCGAGCAGGGGCAGGTTCTTGGTGCGGCAGCGGGCTTTGCGTCCCAGCAGGCCGAGGGCCTTGTCCACGACGAGTTCGCCCATATGCCTGCTGGTGGTGAGCTTTCCGCCGGTCACGGTGACCATGCCCGAGGCGACGGTGATGTGGTGATCGCGCCGCATGTCGAGCGTGGTCCCCTCGGAGCCGCCGACGAGCGGCCGCAGACCCGCGTAACTGCCCAGCACGTCCTCGGGGCCGAGCTTGGTGTCGAAGGCGATCGTGGCGCCTTCGAGCAGGAACTCCATCTCGTCGCGCGTGCAGTGCACGTCGTCGGTCGGGCCGTCGTAGTCGGTGTCGGTGGTGCCGACGACGACCACGTCACCCCAGCGGGTGCAGGTCGCCCGCCTCGCCCGGCCCGGGATCGGCACCGTCACCGTGCAGTCGTTGCGGATCTTCGACCACGGCAGCACGATGTGGACGCCCTTCGCCGGGCGCACCTGGGGCCGGTGTCCCGCGGACGCCATGCCGTCGACGCTGTCGGCCCACACCCCGGTCGCGTTGACGACCACGCGGGCCCGGACGTCGATCCGCTCGCCGTCGGCTTCGACCGTCGCGCCGGTCACGCGTCCGCCGGTGGCGCGGAGGCCGGTCACCTCGGCGCCGTTGACGACGACCGCGCCGAGCCGGGCCGCGCTGCGCACGATCGCGAGGGTCAGCCGGGCGTCGTCGGCGCGGCTGTCGTAGTACATCAGGCCGCCGCGCAGATGGTCCGCGCGCAGCGTGGGGGCGTGCGCCAGCACCTCGTCGACCGTGAGCCGCTGGTGCAGCTTGCCGATCCGCCAGCCGCCCGCGAGATCGTATGTCCACAAGAGACTCTCGAAGGCGCGGGCGATCCTGGCGTCGAAAACGCCGTCCTTCGCCAGGATCGGGAACAGGAAGGGCAGGCGCTGCACCAGATGCGGGGCGTTGCGGCGGAACCTTTGGCGCTCCAGCAGGGAATGCCGGACCAGGTCCAGGTTGCCCTGCTCGATGTAGCGCAGCCCGCCGTGCACCATCTTGGACGATTTGGACGATGTCCCCGAGGCGAAGTCGTCCCGTTCGACCAGCGCGACCGAAAGGCCTCGGGAGACGGCGTCCAGCGCGCAGTAGGCGCCGGTGATCCCGCCTCCGATCACGAGCAGGTCGAACTCACCGGTTTCGAGTCCGGTCAGCGCGGTGCGACGATCCAGCCGCAAGGGTGCCGAAGGGGTCGCTCCCGCGGCGGCGGCGTTCGGCCGCCGGGACGGCAGTGTGAACATGGAGGAGCCTTTCCGATCAGAACAGGGAATTCACGACAGCGAGACGGCGAGCACGTCTTGCCAGCGCGCACGCAGCTTCAGCCGGTCGGTTTCGGCGAGGCCGGGTTCGAAGATCCGGTCCGGTGGGCGGTGGGCCACCGCGTCGGCCAGCGACGGCCACAGCCCGAGCCGCGTGCCGGCGAGATAGGCGGCGCCACGCAGGCTGGCGGTCGCCGAATCCGCCACCCGCTCGATGGCGAGACCGGTGAAATCGGCCTGACTCTGGAGCAACGGGTCGCTCGCCGCCAGACCGCCGCCCACCCGCAGACGCGTCATCGGCCGGTCCATGGTCGTCCGCAAGGCGTCGACGGTGTCACTCACCGCGTGGGCGATGCCGTCGATCACCGCGCGGGCCAGTACTTCCCGTGTGGTCGCCAGGTTCAGCCCGGCGAGCAGACCACGCGCTTCGGGCCGCAGTACCGGCGTGCGCAGCCCGGCGAGCGTCGGCACGAACCAGGTCGCCTCACCGCTCGGCTGTGTCGCGGCCAGCGCGCTGATTTCGGCCGCCGAGGCGAACAGGCCGAGATCCTCGGTGAGCCAGCGCAGGGCGGAACCCGTGGTCGAGGTGTAGGCCTCGAGGCTGAACCGGCTGTGGCCGCCGCCGCGCCAGGCGACCAGGCACAGCACGCCGTCGAGTCCGCCCACCGCCTCGGGCGGCTCGTCACCGGCCAGCGCGCCGACGAAGGTGCCGGTGCCGTGGACGCAGGTGCCCTGGCCGGGCGAAAGCGCGCCCAGCGCGATCAGCGAGGCGTGCTGATCGCCCATGACCGCCGCGATCGGCACCCGGATGCCGAGCAGATCCGGGTCCGTGTAGCCGTAATCGCCGTCGTCGTCCCGCGGCGACGGCGCCAGCTCGACGGGAAAACCGAGTGCTGCCAACCACTCCTGGTCCCACGCGTGCTCACGCAACCGATAGCCGCCGAACGCGACGGCGTTGGTCGCCGAGATCGTGAAGCGCTCGCGACCGCTGAGATGCCACACCAGCCAGGTGTCTACGGAACCGAACAGCACCCGCTCCGCCGGGACGTCGAGCCGTTCGAGCTGTCGCGCCGCCCACAGGAACGGGGCGCGAGTCCCCACTGGGCGGCCGGTCGCCTGCCACAGGTGCCGGTCCCACTCCGGAGCGAGCTGCGCCAGTTCCGCGGCGTAGCGGCTGTCCTGCCACACCACGGCGGGGGCCATCGGGCGGCCGGTCTCCCGGTCCCACAGGACGGCCGTCGCCCGCTGCGTGCAGATCGACATTCCCGCGATCTCCACGCCGTTCTCGGCGGCCCACGCCACCGCTTGACGGGCGACGTCGACGGTCCGGTCCAGCAGCTGCATGGCGTCTTGTTCGACCTGCGCCGGTTCGGGGTGGCTCACGTCGATGGAGGTGTAGAAGGAGGGCCCGCACCGGCCGTCCTCACCGACGATGGCCGCCCTGGTGCCGGTGGAACCCTCGTCGACCGCCAGGATCCCGCGCCGCATCAGGCACGCCCGGGTTCGAGGTCGATCGTCTCGTCGTCGGGATCGATTCCGCTGCGGGTCGGGTCCCAGCGGACGATCAGACACGAGACCAGGCCGAGGAACGGCACCACCGCGAGCAGGGCGATCGTCGGCCCCAGCCCCATCGCCTCCTTGATCTGCGGGAACACGTACAGCCCGATGACACTGCCGAAGCTGCCGAGCATCCCGGTGACCCCGGTGCCGAGCGTGCGGATGTCGCTGCGGTAGGACAGCGCCGCGATCGACTTGCCGTTCGCGCCCGGTCCGGCCGAGTGGAAGAAGATGAACAGGAACGGGAGCAGGAAGCCGACGGCGATCGGGAGTTTCCCGAAGCCCAGCCCCATCACCAGCAGGATGGCGAACGCGAACGCGTAGCCGATGGCGGAACTCGTCCGAAGCCCGATCTTCCTGCCGACGTACGCCGAGAGCGCGCCGCCGATGATCCCGGCGATGTTGAAGATCATCGAACCGAGGGTCGCGGTCTGGAACGCCTGGCCGAAGATCGCCAGGCTGATCACCGGCAGGTACCACCCGACGGCGAAGTACTGCATCGACTGCGTCAGCGAGATGGCCGTGGACAGGAAGGTCCGCGGCAGATACGGCTTGCGGAACAGCACACCCGCGTGCCGGAACCCGATCTTCTGCTCCGTGGCGGGGTCCGGCCCGCTCCCGGTTCCCGGTGTCACCTGGAAACCGTAGATCCGGCGGAGGCTGACCGCGGCCTCGGCGAGCTTTCCCTTGGCCGCGAGCCACGACGGGCTCTCGACGAGGAACATCAGCTGCAGCACCAGCAGTGCGATCGCGAACACGCCAGCCGAGCCGACGGACCAGCGCCAGATCCCTACCCCGGCGTCGAGGTGGAAGAACACCAGCGTCAGCCCCAGATTCACGGTGGTGGCGACGTACCAGACGGACTGCCAGAGGTTGAGCCGTCCGCGCAGTTTCGCGGGGGTGTACTCGGCCAGCATGGCCATCGCGACCGCGAAGTCGATGCCGTACGCGACCCCGACCAGACCGCGGCCGAACCACACCTCGCCGAAACCGCCCGCCGTCGCCGTCAGCACGGCGCCGATCGCCGCGATCGCCTTGGCGGCGATGAGCGGTTTGACCCGTCCGATCCGCGCGGCCAGCCAGCCGCCGATCGGGTTGAACAGGATGGCGACCGCGGGCGCGGTCGCGGTGAGCACGCCGACCTGGGTGGAGCTGAGGCCGAGTTCCTTGATCATCGGCGACAGGCCCGCGCCGAGCGCGGCGTTGGAGTAGGCGTCCAGGAACAGGCCGCCCAGCACGAGATACCACAGCAGATTCGCCTTGCGCGGCAACTTCGAAAGACTGTTGATCAGCGCGGCTACCTGGGAAACGTTCGAGATCGAGCCTGTCGGGCTGAGCGTCGATGAACTCATGGACCGCCAACTTTCTGCGCTGGCTGTCAGCGATCCGACACAAAAAAACAGACACGACGAAGACCGCTGACAGTGGCTCTTCGTCTGTGCCTGTCTGAAGGGAGAAGAGTAGATCCCGATCCGTGGCCCGTCAAGACGGTGCCTTGTCCGGCCACAAAGGACACTTGGCACGGAAGGACGTTCCCCACTGTCGAGGAAAGGCCAGACGAACCGGCGATGGCGCGTGAAGGTCCCGGCCCAGGCCAGGTGATCGGTCCGTGAAGGCCTCCTTGAGGGACCCAGAGTCCCTCAAGGAGGCCTTCACGGACCACAAAGCCGACCTCACCGACCCGCGCTCATCGCCTCCCGATCCGACGCCGGGAGCCATTGCCGCTCCGGGTCGAACGGCCGGTACCCGGACCGGACGTGCTCGATCAGCAGCGGCAGCGTGGGGTGCCGGTTCTCGTGCCGCCACAGCAGGGAGAACGGGTACACCGGCGTCGGGTCGACGAGCGGGATCTGGACGACGTCCGGATGCCAGGGCACGTGCATCTTCGCGCCGACGAAACCCAGGCGGTCCTTCGATGTGCCGAGTACCTCGATGTGGTGTTCGAGCCCGAAGTTCGGGCCTTCGGTGTCGACCACGATGCCGAACTCGGGGCACAGTTCCTGCCAGAACTCCGCCCATTCGCTGGCCCGCGCGTTGTAGGGCATCCACGCCGTCATGCCGTCGAGTTCCGCCATCGCGATCCGCCGCCGACGTGCGAGCGGATGCCGTCGCCCGACCAGCAGGTTCGCCGGCTCCAGGTAGGCGGGCGTGCGGCCGATGCCCGGCTCCGGCGCGGAGCTGACGCGGGCGAAGGCGGCATCGACCGGCGCACCGCGCCCAGCCCTGGCGTGACCAGTTCCAGCTCGTCGTCGTGGTCGGCATGGAATGCCCGGATCACCTCCATGGTCGCCAGCCGAGTGCCGAGGACGTCGACGCGCAGGGGACGGCGCCTGCCGTGAAGCCGCTCGACGGCTTGGTCCGCGAGGTTGATCAGCGCACGAGCGTGGTTGAGGAACTCCTCGCCGTCTTCGGTCGGCTCGGCGCCGCCGCGTGTCCGCGACAGCAGACGTACGCCGAGATCGGCTTCGAGCTTCGCGACGCGCTTCGAGATCGCCTGCTGGCTCACCTCCAGCCGGATCGCCGCCTCGCCGAAGTACCGGTCCTCGGCCACCGCGACGAACGCGCGCACCGCGCCCAGGTCCAGCTCCACTGTCTCCCCCTACAACTTCCGGTTGTCGATCGCCGCGTGTCGCTTGTTGGACAACGCCTGTGCGCCTTGGGTCCAATCGCCGCGTCGGACCGGATCGTACAACCGTGGGGAGTGGCCGGTGGACTCCTTCGTGCACCTGCACGTTCATACCGAATACTCGATGCTCGACGGCGCGGCCAAGATCGCGCCGTTGTTCGAGGAGGCCCAGCGGCTCGGCATGCCCGCGGTGGGCATGACCGACCACGGGAACATGTACGGCGCCGACGAGTTCTACCGGCAGTCCGTCCGGGCCGGGCTCAAACCGGTGATCGGTATCGAGGCCTACCTCGCGCCCGAGTCCCGCTTCCACAAGAAACCGGTGTTCTGGGGGCGGCGTGGCGACGGCGGTGATGTCTCCGGCGGCGGCGCCTACACGCATATGACCATGCTCGCGGAGAACGCGACAGGGCTGCGGAACCTGTTCAAACTGTCCTCGCTGGCCAGCCTGGAGGGTTACTACCGCAAACCCCGGATGGATCGCGAACTCCTCTCACGGCACCACGAAGGCATCATCGCCACCACCGGATGCCCGTCCGGCGAGGTGCAGACCAGGCTCCGGCTCGGCCAGCCGGAGGAGGCGCTTCAGGCGGCCTCGGACTACCGCGACATCTTCGGCGCGGACGGCTTCTTCCTGGAACTGATGGACCACGGCCTCCCGATCGAACGGTCCGTGCGGGACGGACTGCTCGACATCGGCCGCCGACTGGATCTGAAACCCTTGGCCACCAACGATTCCCATTACGTCACCCAGGATCAGGCGGGGGCGCATTCCGCGCTGCTGTGCGTCCAGTCCGGCAAGACCCTCGATGATCCCGGCCGGTTCAAATTCGACGGCGACGGCTACTACCTCAAGTCCGCGGAGGAGATGCGCCGGTACTGGGACACGGAAGTCCCGGGCGCGGCGGATTCCACGCTGCTCATCGCCGAACGGATCGAGCCTTACGACGACGTCTACCGGCACGTCGACCGAATGCCGGTCTTCGAGGTCCCCGATGGACACGACGAGGAATCCTGGCTGCGCGAGGAGGTCGCGGCCGGGCTCCGCCGCCGCCTGCCGGACGGCGTCCCCGGGGCGTACCTCGCCCGTGCCGACTTCGAGATCGGAGTGATCGCCGAAAAGGGGTTCCCGGCGTACTTCCTGATCACCGCGGACCTGATGAACCACGCTCGCCGCGTCGGCATCCGGGTCGGGCCCGGCCGCGGTTCGGCGGCGGGCTCGCTCGTGGCGTACGCGCTCGGCATCACCAATCTGGACCCGATCGACCTCGGGCTGCTCTTCGAACGGTTCCTCAATCCCGAACGGGTCTCCATGCCGGACATCGACATGGACTTCGACGACCGTCGTCGCGGCGAGATGATCCGGTACGCCACCGACAAGTACGGCGCCGAGCACGTCGCCCAGGTGATCACCTTCGGCACCATCAAGACGAAGGCGGCCATCAAGGATTCCGCACGCGTCCACTATGGACAGAGTGGTTACGCGATCGCGGATCGGATCTCCAAGGCGCTCCCGCCGCCCGTCGCGGCGAAGGACATCCCGCTCGCGGGGATCGTGGAGCCCGGGCACGAGCGTTACGCCGAAGCGGCGGAGGTCCGCGCGCTGCTGGAAGGCGACGGCGAGGCGGCCAGAATCTTCGACACCGCGCGCGGGCTCGAAGGACTGATCCGCAACGCGGGGGTGCACGCCTGCGCCGTCATCATGTCGAGTGAACCGCTGCTCGACGCGATCCCGTTGTGGCGGCGGGACGACGGTGCGGTCATCACCGGCTGGGACTATCCGTCGTGCGAGGCCATCGGCCTGCTGAAGATGGACTTCCTCGGCCTGCGCAACCTCACCGTCATCGGTGACGCGCTCGACGACATCAAGGCCAACCGCGGCGAGGAGATCGACCTCGACACGCTCGGTGTCGAGGATCCGGCGACCTACGAACTGCTCGCCCGAGGTGACAGTCTCGGCGTCTTCCAGCTCGACGGCGGCGCGATGCGGGATCTGCTGCGCCGGCTGAGGCCGACCGGATTCGGCGACATCATCGCGGTGAACGCGTTGTACCGGCCCGGCCCGATCGCGATGAACACGCACAACAACTACGCGGACCGCAAGAACGGCAGGCAGCCGATCGAGTCGATCCATCCCGAACTGGCCGGGCCGCTGCGCGAGATCCTTGCCGAGACGCACGGCCTGATCGTGTACCAGGAACAGATCATGCGGATCGCGCGTGACGTCGCCGGCTATTCCATGGGCCGCGCCGACGTGCTGCGCAAGGCGATGGGCAAGAAGAAGAAAGAGGTACTGGAAAAGGAGTTCGAGGGCTTCCGGGACGGCATGCTCGCCAACGGGTTCTCCCTCGACGCCGTGCGGGCGCTCTGGGACGCGATCCTGCCGTTCGCCGGGTACGCGTTCAACAAGTCCCACGCCGCCGGCTACGGCCTGGTCGGCTATTGGACCGCGTACCTGAAGGCGAACTACCCCGCCGAGTACATGGCGGGCCTGCTGACTTCGGTGGGGGACAACAAGGACAAGTCGGCGGTCTACCTCTCGGAATGCCGACGGCTGGGGATCAAGGTGCTGCCGCCGGACGTCAACGAATCGGGGCTCCGGTTCTCGGCGGTGGGGGACGCGATCCGGTTCGGGCTGGGCGCGGTGCGCAACGTCGGCGCGAACGTCGTCGAATCGATCATCGCGACACGGCGGGAGAAGGGGAAGTACGCGTCGTTCGGCGACTTCCTCGACAAGTCGGCGCTGGTGGCCTGCAACAAACGGGTCATCGAGTCCTTGGCCAAGGCGGGCGCGTTCGACTCGCTCGGGCATACGCGGCTCTCGATCCTGCGGGTGCACGAGGACGCGGTGGACGCCGTGGTGCCGTTGAAACGCAAGCAGGCGATGGGCCAGTTCGACCTCTTCGGCGCGGGCGAGGAGAGCGAAGAAGGCACCTCACCGCTCGCGCACCTCGAGTTGGGTGTCGAAGAGTGGCCGCGTAAGGAATTGCTCGCCCACGAACGGGAAATGCTCGGGCTGTACGTGTCCGCGCATCCGCTCGACGGGGCGGAAGGCGTCCTGCGCGGGCACGCGCCCCGTCCGATCGCGGCGATCCTCGACAATCCGCCGAGGGAAGGCGAGGTGGTCGTCGCCGGGCTCATCACGTCGCTGGAGCGGCGGGTGAACAAGAAGGGCGAGCCGTGGGCCATCTGCACGATCGAGGATCTCGACGCGGCGCTCGAAGTGCTGTTCTTTCCCAAGGCGTACGCGCTGTTCACGGCGGATCTCGCCGAGGACAACGCCGTCCGCGTCAACGGCCGGGTCAACTGGCGGGAGGACAAGATGTCCGTATTCGGCGGCGGCCTCGTACCGCTCGATCTTTCGGCGGCGGAAGACGGAGAGCCGCCACTGACCCTGCACGCGACCGCCGAGCGGCTGACCGAGGACGCCGTTCTCGAATTGAGGCAGGCTTTGCTGGCACATCAGGGAAAAACGCCGGTCCGGGTGGAGCTCGCCGGGACGGTGTATGCGCTCGACGACTATCCGGTCGCCGTCAGTTCGATGCTCCTTGGCGAGCTGAAGTCCATTCCCGGCATCACGCCGCGCTGAGCCGCAGCAACCTGAGCTGCCCGATCTCGGACACGTTCTTCATCAGCTCGGAGTTCACCCAGGCGACGGTGTGGGCGAAGGTCAGCGCGGCGTCCTCGCCCCACGGATAGGCGGAGGGCGCGTCCAGGTCAGCGTCGGTCAAGCGATCCAAGACGGCCAGCCATTCCTCGCGAAGTCCGCGCAGCCATCCGATTGCGGATTCTTCGCCGGGCCAGGTGATTTCCTCGCGTTCGCGCGGAGTCCGACCGTTCGCGTGGTCCAGCGCGACGCTCCACCACCAGCCGATATGCCAGGTGAGCCACGCGATCGTGGGGACCGGGATCGGGTCGGGTTCGGTGTCCGACCAGTCGGGAGTGCCGTCCGGGCGCACCGTCCAGCAGAGGGCCGAGGGCTCCCAACGGAAGTCCGCCGGTTCGAGGGCGGCGAGGTGGTACTCGAACAACGACCAGGTCAGATCGAACTGCCAGCGCGGCAGTTCGGAACGTGAAGCGGGCACTCGCGGGATCCTGCCGCCGGGGCACCGCGGCCGCAACCGGATTACGGTGCGATCATGAGTTCCTATGTCGTGCAGCGGAACGGCGAGACCGCGACCGTCGAAGACCTGGCGCCACTCGCTTTCGCCGGCTTCGCCCACTTCACGGCCATGCAGGTGCGCAACGGCCTGGTCCGCGGGCTCGACCTGCATCTGGACCGGCTCCGGACCGCCTCGCTGGAGCTGTTCGGCGACGCCCTGCCCGACGACCGGATCCGCTCGTACCTGCGCAAGGCGATCGAGTCGGGCCCGGTGGACGTCTCCCTGACCGTGACGATCCACCTGCCGGGTGAACTCGACGTCCTCGTGCGCACCCGGCCTCCGGCGTCCGGCCCGGCGGGTCCGCTGAAGCTGACGGCCATCGAACACGAGCGCGTCATCCCCGCCATCAAGCACACCGGCGAGATGGCGAAGACGTACTTCCGGCGGCGGGCCGTCGACGAAGGGTTCGACGACGCGGTGTTCGTCGACCGGCGGGGCCGGTTGAGCGAGGCGACGATCTGGAACCTCGCCTTCCTGGATCGCGATACGGTGGTGTGGCCCGAAGCCGGTCTGCTGCGGGGAACGACGATGGGCATCGTCCAGCGGCGGCTGGAGCGGATCGGTGTGCCGCAACGGGTTCAGGAGGTCACGCTCGCCGGCCTGCCGGGGCTCGGCGGCGCGGTGGTCATGAACTCGTGGACGCCCGGGATCGCGGTGCGGCGGATCGGCGCGACGCCGTTGCCGGAAGCGCCGTCGTTCGTCGCGACGCTGCACCGGGCCTACGAAACGGAATCTCTCACCCGACCCTGAAAGGAAGACGCCGATGAAGATCCTCGTGGTCGGTGCCACCGGGACGATCGGGGCCGCGGTCTCCGAAGCGCTCACCGCACGCGGGCACACCGTGCTCGCCGCGTCCCGCTCCGGCGAAGTCAAGGTGGACGTCGAGCAGCCCTCCACACTCGACGCGCTCTTCGCCGCCGAGCCGGGTATCGAGCACGTCGTGTGCTGTGCGGGGAGTGGCTCGCTGGTGCCGGTCGACGGCGGCACCGACGAAGAGTTCACCCAAGGCCTGCAAGGGAAACTGCTCGGCCAGGTGTTCCTGCTGCGGCACGCCGTCCGGTATCTGCCGGATGGCGGTTCGGTCACGGTGACCGCGGGCCGGATCCCGGAGACGTTGCGCGGTAGCGCTTTCGGGGTCCTGACCAACGCCGGTCTCGAAGCGTTCGTCGCCGCCGCGGCCCGCGAACTGCCACGCGGGCTGCGGGTCAACGCGGTCAGCCCCGGCTGGGTGAGCGAAACGCTCGCCGCGCTCGGCGAACCGGACGGCGGCACCCCGGCGGCGGAAGTCGCGCGGAGCTACGTCGAGGCCGTCGAGACCGCAGGCCTCACGGGGCGGACGCTGACCCCGTAAACGGGCTTGACCGCGCTGCCACAGTGGGTCTTCGTGACGAACCACGACGACAGAAACGATCTCCTCCGGCTGGCCGGGCTGGCGACGCCGATGGCACTGCGGGTCGCGGTCACCCTCGGGTTGCCGGACCGGTTGTCCGGCGACGGCGCGACCGCCGGTGACCTGGCGGCGGAACTCGGCCAAGCGCCGCTCGCGCTCGATCTGCTGCTGGGCCACCTGACCACTCTCGGCGTCCTCGAACGGACATCGACCGGCTATCGCACCACCGGCTACGGGGCGAACCTGCGTGCTGACGCGGGAAACGGTCTCGCCGGGCTCCTGGACATGAACGCCGCCGGCGGCCGGGGCGAACTGGCGTTCATCGAACTCGCGCACAGCGTCGCCACCGGTCAGGCGGGTTACATCCGCCGCTACGGCCAGGATTTCTGGGCCGATCTCGCCGACCATCCGCATCTGCGGGAGACGTTCGACCGGCAGATGACGCAGCGGTTCCTGACGCAAGTGCCGGGGCTCGTCGCCGGTTTCGACTGGGCCCGCTTCGGCACGATCGTCGACGTCGGCGGAGGTCATGGCAGCCTGCTGGCCGCGATCCTGAAGGCCAACCCCTCGGTGCGCGGTCATCTCGTCGACCTCGCGCCCACCGCGGCCGTCGCCGAAAAGGAACTACGTGAGCAGGGCCTCGAAGACCGGGCCGAGGTGACCGCGGGCAGCTTCTTCGACCCGCTCCCGGCCGGGGCGGACGCGTACCTGCTGTCCGACATCCTCCATGACTGGGACGACGAGCATGCCCATCGCATCCTGGCCCGCTGCGCCGAGGCGACCCGCCCAGGAGGCCGTGTCCTCGTCATCGAGGCGGTCGGCGGAATCGGGGCGCAGACCGAGTGGAACCTGGTCATGCTCGTCCTCTACGGCGGCCGCGAGCGGCGGCTCGACGAGCTTCGCGAGCTCGCCGCCGCACACGGTCTGGTCTTCGACTCCGTCTCCACACTGACCGAGCAGCGCAGCCTGCTGGAGTTCCATCGCGAAGATATTCCTTGACAAGAATATTCTGGCAAGTGAATACTTCTCGGCATGGAGCAGATCGCAGCAGCACTGGGAGACGGAGCGAGGTGGCGCATCGTCGAGCTTCTCGCCGAGCGGCCCCGGTCCGTCGGTGAGCTCGCCGAGCTGACCGGCCTGCGGCAGCCGCAGACCACCAAGCACCTGCAGACCCTTACCCGCGTCGGTCTCGTGACGGTCTTCCCGCTCGGGCAGCGTCGCGTCTACGCGGTCGAAGCGGGCCCGCTGAAGGACTTCGGAAGCCGGGTGCGGGCGCTGATCGAGAGCATCGAAGCGAACGAGGGCGAGCGTGATGTCCTCACGCGCTATCAGGCCGCGATCTCCGCGGACACCGCGGCCGCGAGCCGGGACCGGTGGGCGGACGGACGGGCGTTCGCGTTCGACCGTCTGCTCGCCGCGCCGCGTGACTACGTCTGGCGGCACTGGACCGACCCCGCCCTGCTCGCCTCCTGGTGGGCGCCGCCTTCGATGACCGTCACCGACTGCGTCATCGAGCCGTGGACGGGCGGCCGAGCCGTGCTCGACTACCGCGACGCGGAAGGGCGATACCGCTCCGCGGGCGAGGTCCGCGCCGCGACCGAACCCGAACACCTCGAATTCGACCTCTCGGTGCTGGACGCCAAGGGGGACACCTCCTTCACCGGTCACTACGACCTGAAGTTCACCGAGGCGCCGGGCGGAACCCGGCTCCGCCTCGACCTGCGCATCACCGAAACCACCGTCGAGGCCGTCCCCTTCATCGCCGGTATCGAAACCGGCTGGGGCCAGGTGCTCGACAACCTCGCGGCTCGAATCATCCAGGAAAAGGACTGAACGCCATGACCAACTCGACCGGCCGCCGCGTCACCGCGAACATCAGCCTCACCCTCGACGGCCACTACAGCGGCCCCGGCGGCCCCGGCGACATGGGCGCGATCGTCTCGTACGCCACCACCGACGTCGCCCGCGCTCACCTCGCGCGTATCCACGAGACGGCGACCACCGCGGTGCTCGGCAGGCTGAACGCCGAGGGCTTCCTCGGCTTCTGGCCGACCATCGCCGCCGACGAGAACGCCGACCCCCGCGACCGCGCCTATGCGAAATGGCTCACGGACGCCGAAAAAGTGGTCCTCTCCAAGACTCTGACCGAAGCGCCCTGGGACCGCGCCCGCGTCGTGAACGCCCCAGCCGCCGACGTCGTCGCCGGCCTGAAGGCGAGCGGAGACGGCGACATCCTGGTCAACAGCAGCGCCAGCGTCATCAAGGCCCTGCTCGCCGACGACCTGATCGACCGGCTGTACCTGATGATCTGCCCCGAGATCACCGGCGGCGGGCAACGCCTGTTCGTCGACGGGCTGCCCG
Source organism: Amycolatopsis sp. WAC 01375 (assembly GCF_003947325.1). NCBI lineage: Bacteria > Bacillati > Actinomycetota > Actinomycetes > Pseudonocardiales > Pseudonocardiaceae > Amycolatopsis > Amycolatopsis sp. WAC 01375. The sequence goes on along the minus strand of NZ_QHHW01000026.1, from coordinate 29,139 downwards.
CGTCGAAGTGGACGCTGGCGTATCAAGAGGTCGGGGAGCTGGGGGAGATGGCCCTCGTTTACGACCGCGCGCGGTGACCGCCGGGCGCCTGTGCGAGGCGAATCAGTTCGGTGAGGCCTGGTCGAAACGGCTCACCGGGTGACCGCTACTGCCTGCTGAGGGGCACCGAAACGAAACGTGCTCGTGAGTGGTCGGGACGGTTGAGCCGTCCTTGCCACTCACGAGCTTGGGTGTCGGTGGGCCCGGAGAGACTCGAACTCTCACTGGCACGGACCTAAACCGTGTGCCTCTGCCAATTGGGCTACGGGCCCCAGTACTGCCCCGAAATCGTAGCGTGCGACACGATCGGCATTTCTCGGCGTGGCCGATGCCACCGTGGGGGGTGGCGTCCTCTAACGTGGGCGTTCAGCAAGTCCGTCGCGGCGAGGAGGACACGTGGCTCGCGATCCCGAGACCATCGAGCGTGAGATCGAGCAGGCCAGGAACGCGCTGGTCGCCACACTCGACCAGCTGGGCACGAAGGCGAACCCCGCGAAGCTGGTGGATTCCGCGAAGACCGGTCTGCGCGCGAAGCTGGACGAGCCCAAGGTGAAGTACCCGCTCATCGGCGGGGCTGTGCTGATCGGCGTGCTGCTGATCCGCAAACTCCTGAAGTAGGTCTCAGGAGGTCTGGGCCGCCTTGGCGGGTGTCTTGGCCGGCTCAGCCTTCTTCGGGGCCTTCGCCTCGTCGACGGCCTTCGGGAGCTCCTTGCCCTGGGGCACCGGAGGCTTGCCGCCGGTCTTCTCCTTGGCCTTGCCGTTCGCCGGCGGAGGAACCTCGAGTGGCTCGATCTCCGGAAGCGTGAGCCTCGCCGTCATGTAGGCGGCGGTGAACTCGAGCGCACTGCCGTTGAGCAGGTGCACCACGGTCGACCGTTCGGGCGGGGACAGTTTCTCGACCAGCTGGTCGGCCCGGTCCCGTGCCGCGATGATGCCCGGTGCGCGACCGGTCAGTTCCTTGCCGGAGCCGCTGACCGTGATCTTCCAGTCGTCGTCCTCCTGGACGTACGACGCGGTGATCGGTTCGGTCATCCGCCTCACCCCTCTCCTCGCGAGCATGCGTCACTCAGTGGACTTCGCCACGCCGTCGTCATGACGCCACTTTCGGGTGGTGGCGCCCCCTCCTGACGGAGGCCGTGACTGTCCATCAGAGTTTCTACAGTGTCATCGATACAGTAGGACAACTCTGTGTCACAAGACACTGGCGGCAATGTGCTCTGAGTGACGACCGAATGGCCTAATGCACGCGCATCTTCACAGTCGCTTCAGCGGGCCCTCGCGGACAGGCCCGACCAGAGGACGTCCATCGCGTATCCGGTCGCCGTTTCGGGGCTGACGTCCTCGTGTCGCTCGCACCAGATCGCGAGCCGTTCGCACGCGCCGACCACGAACTCCGCGGACGCCTCTGCGCGCAGGTCGTCGCCCGCGTCGAAGTAGTCGCTCATCAGCGCGGCGATCAGATCGGTCTGCTGGCGGCGGGTCCGCTCGATCTCGTCGGCGGCGCCGGTCCCGATCAGCGCCATCTCGTGGCGCAGCAGTGACCAGGCCTGCCGTCGTTCCCGGATGAAGACGAAGAAAGCCAGCAGGCCGCGCCGCAGCGCGTCTTCGGCGGAGGTCGCGCCGACGGTCGCCCGTTCGGTGACCTCGCGCAACGCCGTCCGCGACTGCTGGATGCAGGCCAGCAGCAGTCCCTCTTTCGAGTTGAAGTACTCGTAGATCATCGGCTTGGAGACCCCGACGCGCTCCGCGATGTCGTCCATCGACGCCGCGCTGTAGCCGCGTTCGGCGAAGACTTCCTCCGCGATTTCGATCATCTGCCGCATTCGCTCTGCTCGTGGCATGCGTTTGCGCTTCGCCGTCGTCACCACAGCACTCTACCGAAGGTAACCTACTTCGAGTAAGGTGTACTCCTGGTAACAGGTAATTCGAACGAGAGGTCGGGGCATGGGCAACCGCACCGAGACCGGGGTCGTCATCGTCGGAACCGGCTTCTCCGGGCTGGGCATGGCCATCCAGTTGCGGAAAGAGGGTCGCGAGGACTTCGTCATCCTGGAGAAGGCCGACGACGTGGGCGGCACATGGCGGGACAACACCTACCCCGGCTGCGCCTGCGACATCCCCTCGCATATGTACTCGTTCTCGTTCGAACAGAACCCCGGCTGGTCTCGCTCGTACTCGCCGCAGCCGGAGATCTGGCAGTACATGCGCGACGTCGCCGCGAAGTACGACCTGCACCGCTACATCCGCTTCGGCCAGGAGATGACCGGCGCCCGATGGGACGCCGACGAGAACCGCTGGCACGTCGCGTCGAAGTCGGGCGACGAGTTCGTCGCGCCCGCGCTGGTCGCCGGGGTCGGCGCGCTGCACCTGCCGCAGATCCCGAAGCTGCCCGGCATCGAGCGCTTCCAGGGCCGGGCGTTCCACTCCGCCCAGTGGGAGCACGACTACGACCTCAAGGGCAAGCGGGTCGCCGTGGTCGGCACCGGTGCGAGCGCGATCCAGTTCGTGCCGCAGATCGCGAAGGACGTCGCAGATCTGACGCTCTTCCAGCGCACACCGCCGTGGATCATGCCGAAACCGGACCGCGAAATGCCCGAAGCGCTACGGAAGGCGTTCAGCTCGGTTCCGCTGCTGCAGCGTGCCTTCCGCGACGTCCTCTACTGGGGGCTCGAGGCCCGCGCGATCGGCTTCAACGGTCAGCCGTGGGTGATGAAGATCGGCCAGCGCATCGCGAAGCGCAACATCTTCAAGAGCGTCAAGGATCCGGAACTGCGCCGGAAGCTGACGCCGGACTACACCATGGGCTGCAAACGCGTCCTGGTCTCCAACGACTACTACCCGGCGCTCGCGCGGGACAACGTCGACGTCGTCACCGAGGGCGTGAAAGAGGTCCGCGAGCACAGCGTCGTCGACGGCGCCGGCGTCGAGCACGAGGTCGACGCGATCATCTACGGCACCGGATTCCACGTCACCGACGCCTTCGACGACCTGGAGATCATCGGCCGTGACGGGCGCAACCTCGGCAAGGAGTGGGCGACCGAAGGGATGCGGACGTATCAGGGCATCACCGTCTCCGGGTTCCCGAACCTGTTCTTCCTGCTCGGCCCGAACACCGGACTGGGCCACAACTCCGTGGTGTTCATGATCGAAGCGCAGATCTCCTACGTCGCGCAGGCGCTGCGGCTCGCGCGCGGCAAGGCGCTCGACCCGCGGCCGGAGGCGCAGGAGCGGTTCAACGGCGAGATCCAGCGCAAACTCGCCAAGGGCATCTGGACCCAGGGCGGCTGCAAGAGCTGGTACCTGGACGCGAAGGGTGTCAACCGCACGATCTGGCCGGGCTTCACCTGGCGGTACTGGCTCGACACCCGCAAGGTGCGGCGCGAGGACTACGAACTCCTCGGCTGACTCCACGGTCCCGAAAAGTCGCCGCAGGGGACGCTTCCCGTGATTCGCGTCCTCTGTGGACGGTTGGCGAGCCGCGGAAGCCCGACCCGAAACGCCACCTTTGCCTTACCCGTCAGTGTCGGGACCCTGTGGCTGACCAAGCGAACGCGCGTGAAGGCTCCCTTCCCTCGGCTGAGCCGAGGGAAGGGAGCCTTCACGCGAAGAGGGGGAGGGTCCGTGAAAGCCAAGATGGGGGGCATGGCCTTCACGGACCGGGGAACGCCGCGCTCATGAGGGGTTGAGCCGGCGAAGCCTTCCGATGAGATCGACGGTGGGGATGCCGCAGAGCTCGGCCATCCGTTCCAACGCCGCGAAGTCGAGGTGGACCTCGGCGCTTCCGGCGTCACCCGACCGTTTGAGCCGGTCGTCCGCCCACCGTCGCAGGGGGAACAGTTCCTCCTGGTCGTCCTTGATCACCAGGCGCAGGTCGACCCGGACGCGGCCCGGTTCGTCCACGAACACCCGGCGGTGCACCTTGGCCAGCAGATCCTGTGGCAGCTCGTCCATCGCGACGCACAGTTCGACCAGCCGCACCACGGAACAGTGCCGGGTGCCCAGCTCGTAGGTGGCCAGCGTCTGGAGCGAGATCTCGCTCTGCAGATGCTGGTTCAGTTCCTTGCGTGTCCAGCCACGTTTACGGCGGAGCTTGCGGAGCTCGTCTCCGAGTATCCGCTGATAGCTCTCAGCGTCGATCAGCACTCCCCGTCCCCTGCCTTGCCAACCTTCTCCACCGCTCGCCCGTGTGACAAAACCCGGGACGAGCGCGCTCACGTGTATGAAAGTCGGCAGGGCCGCCGCTCTTACGCGGTTTCGGGGGTGCTTTTCATACCGATTTTGGCTCGCTGGGCCGAATGGGTGAACGAAACCGGCTCGAAGGGCGCGTTTCGGTGGCCATCAGGCTCTTCGGTGCTGTTCGCCGCCTGGGGCCGCTGGTGTTGCGAAAGCCACTTTCGCAACGCTCAACGTTGCGAAAGTGGCTTTCGCAACACCAGCGCCGCGCGAAGAAGGAGTGCGCGTCAGTTGACGCAGGGCACGCCTTCGGCCGTGATCGGCTTCTCGTCGGACTGCTCGGGCGGGGGTGCCGCGGCCGACGAACCGGAGGCGTTCTGCGAGGAGCCGGAGCCTTCGGCGCCGCTCGGCGACTTGAAGTCCGAGCCGAGGAAGACCATCACGTGCCCGGCTTCGACGCTCTTGTCCTCTTGGACGGTCGGGTTGCCGCCGAGTTCGTCGGCGACGGCCTGTCCCGCCGCCTTCTGACCCTTGGCGACCCAGACCACCGTCTTCTTGCGCGCGCTCGCGGTGGCCGTGTCGCCCGCGGTGAAGCCCTTGTCGACGAGCTGCTTCAGCACCGTCGAGGCCAGGCCGTCCCGGTTCGTGGAGTTGCGGACGTCGACCGTGGTCGCCTTGTTGGGCGACTCGGCGGGCGGCGCCTGCTGCTGCTCGCCGGGCTGCGGGCCCGCGAGCCCCTGGACGAAGTTCTTGACCTGTTTCGGGTCGACCTGGATGGCGACGCCGTCGTTCGGGGTCTTGTACTCGATGTTGACGATCGGGATCGTCCGGAACTCGAGCTGACCGCCGGTCAGGCTCTTCATCTGCTGTGCGAAGCCGAAGACGTCCCAGTTCTGGTTGAGCACGACCGACTTCTTGATGGCCGTGATCAGGTCGTTGAGCTTTCCAGGGTTCGCGAGCGTGCCCGCCGAGAGCACCTTCCGCGCCATCCCGGCCATGAACACCTGCTGCCGGACGACCCGGTCGAGGTCGCCGCGCGGCAGCCCGTGGCGCTGCCGGACGAAGCCGAGCGCCTCCACCCCGGAGATGGTGTGCGGGCCCTTGGTGAACTTCGCGCCGGAGAACTGGTCGTTGACGTCGTCGTTGAGGCAGACGTCGACCCCGCCGATGGCCTGCGTGATCTCGCTGAAGCCCAGCAGGTTGATGGCGGCGTAGTTGTCGATGGTCGAGCCGGTCAGCTGCTCGACGGTCTTGATCAGGGTCTTCGCCCCGGCCTCGTTGGCCTTCTGGTCGAGTTCCTTCGGGTCGGAGACGCCGTTCTCCTGCTGCTTCTTGCGCTCGTCGAGCATCGCGCGGGCGTACGCCGAGTTGATCTTGTGCTTGCCGTAGCCGCCGGGGATGTCGACGTAGGAGTCGCGCGGCAGCGAGATCGCGACGGCCTTGGAACCGTCGTTGGGGATGTGCACGAAGATCAGCGAGTCGGTGTTCAGCTCGCCGTCGGCCTGTCCGGCACGCAGCTGGGCCAGGACTTCCTTCGACAGCGGGTTGCCCTGCGCGTCCGTGCGGCTGTCGAGACCGACGAGCAGGATGTCGCGGGCGCCGTCGGCGGGTTTGTCGCCGCCGTCGGCGCCGATGCCGACGTTCGCGAACGTCAGGCCGTCCATCGCGGCCCACGCGTAGCCGGTCAGGCCCATCACCAGCAGCGATACCAGGCCCAGCGCGATCTTGGGGCCGCGGAACGACCGTCGTCGCGGGGCGCGCCGTGGTTCCGGGCGCTGAGGCGGCGGGCCCGCGGCCTGGCGGGCGGGTGCCGGACGGGAAGGAACGCGTCCGGGCGCGTCCTGCCTAGGCCGGGCGGGACGTCGATCCCCATACCCATTCCGAGGCGGATACTCCACGCGGTCTGCTCCTTCTCTTCGCTACCGGTTTGACGGTCTTCTCAAGGGACGCATGGTGCCTGTTGAGGGTTGTCGCAGGATTACACATCCCCCCGAAGATGTGGCATGCACCACCGGTTTCCTCACCATGGTACGAAGAACGCCTGGTCAGCGCTGTCTGGCTCAGGGCAGGACACGCCGGGCGGCGCGGGCGGGCACCAGCGTGGCGGCCGCGGCGAGTATCGCGACGACGATCGTCGCGACCGGCAGCGCGACCGACGCGGCGCTTACGTGCTTGCCGTCGAGGGCGCTCATCAGCGGAGGCGCGCACGCGACCGCGCAGACCAGCCAGGTGCCGGTCATCCGGCTGGTGCCGTTCCGCACGGTGTGCAGCAGGTACACCCCGAGCAACAGGTTGACCAGGCTCTGGACCGGGCCGAACCGGATTCCGAGGAGGTCGGCGTCGGCGGAAGCGCCTCCGAAGCGGGTCAGCGCGAAGCCGAACACGCCGAGCATCGCGTACGCCATCCCGACCGTCGCCGCCGCCCGGCAGAACACCGCCGCGCGCAGGCCCGGCTCGTCGACCGCTCGCTGCTGCGGTCCCGCATGACGTTCGAACCACCAGAAGACGAGCACGGCGGGCACGGCCAGCAGGGCCATCGCGAGCAGGACCCGCGGTCGGGCCAGCCAGCTGAGCCCGTCCACGAACGGTCCCGGCAGGTAGACGACCGCGACGAGCAGCAGCATCGCGGCCAGGAAGCCGAGGTAGAGGCTCATCGGGGCGCGGAGGACGAGGCGGGCGGTCGCGGCGACCGTGGGACGTTCGCCGAGCCGGGCCAGCGGCCGCGAGAGCAGGCCGAGGAGCGCGAGCTGGACCAGGCCGAGCAGGAGCACTCCCCACGGCGGGCCCGACAACGCGGCCGGGGCGCCGGGGCCGCCGAGCAGCATCGGTCCTTCGCCGCGGACGGCGACCGCGAGGCCGAGCCCGGCTGCGCCGGTGAACGCCGTCGCCAGGAGGGCGCCGCGCCGCAGGCGGACACCGTCGGCGTGGGCGAACGCCAGCTGCTGGACGAACAAGGCGAGGAACAACGTCTCCGCGTAGCGCGGGACGGCCGAGCCGGACCAGTGCGCGGCGGCCTCGCTCGCCAAGGTCAAGGCCAGCAGCCCGGCTACGGAGGCGGTCCGCGTCCGGCGATACAGCGTCAGCAGCGCCGGCGCGAGCACGACGGTCAAGAGGAAGACGCCGAGCAGCCAGAGCGGATGCAGCGCGATCCGCATGACGGTGGCGTTCGTCCCCGTCGGGATGCCCAGCACCTCCAGCGCGAGCGGGACGACCAGCGCGACGACGGCGAAGATCAGCGCCGGGCGCAGCAGCGGGCTCGCGCGGTCGGCGAGGTACTGCGGGTAGCGGCCGCCGGTCGCGCGGATCGACCGCCAGCCCGCCTCGTTGATCCGGCCGACCGCGAAGAAGATGACCGGACAGAGCTGGGCGAGCCAGGTGAACGGCCACAACGACCGTTCGGGTGCCCCCGCCCAATGCGCGAGCGCGACGGCGGATTCGCCGAGCAGCATCAGCACGACACCGGCGACCCCGAGCAACGCCCATCGGCCGACCGGGACCACCGGCCGCGGCTCGCGGGGGAGCATGACGACGGTCCGGCGGGTACGGACCCAGCCGCGGAGGCGGAACACCAGCAGCGCGCCGATCACCAGCACGCCGACGATCATCGGGCCGAGCGGGTCACCGACCGGCGGCCCCCAGCGCTGATGCCAGGAGTTGAGCACCAGACCGGCGGTATAGAGGGAGGCGACGACGTCGCAAGTGCCGCGCGAGTCCATCGGGTTGAGGACGCAGGCGTTGTGCATGTCCGCCGAGAGCCGGTCGTCGAGCGAGGCCCTGGCCTCCTGGCCGAGCGGATGTCCCTTGCGTTCGGCGTAGCGGAGGATGTCGTAGCCGAGGTCGTGGGCCCTGCAGGGGACCGCGTAGTCCCATTTGGTGTTGTCGTCGCCCCACGGCGCCGAGCAGCCCCCGTCGGTGTGAACGGCGCGCACGGTGCCGTCGCGGGCGGTCATCACGCCAGGGGTGATCCCGCTGACCGCGGTGAAGTCGGCGGGCAGTTCGGCGAGCACGTTCTCGACCGGACCCGGCCGCGCCAGCGCGTCGACCGCGTTCTGCGCGGCGAGGAGGTCACCTGTCGGTGGGCCCTGGTCCGGCGGCGAGGCGGGCCGCGACGCGATCAGGCCGAAACCGAACACCAGCACCGTGACCAGCAACAACCAGCCCGAAGTCGACCAGGGCCGCCGGATCCGGGTAGGAGGAGCGGCGGCTTGGGCTGTCGCTGGCATGGCGTCCAGGGTGCCATCCGCCGATCAAGGCCGACATCCGGATAACCCCCGGGGTTTCCGTGGGGTTCCCCTGATGGTGTGGCCCGGGGGGTCGCGTTCGGTCCAGGTGGTCGTGAGTGGCGTTTCGGGTTAGAACCCGAAACGCCACTCACGACCACCTTCAGGCCTCGGTGGGTGGCGGGGGAGCGGGCCGGTCCACGTCCTGGGCGAACCGCACCTGGTTCCGGCCGTTCTCCTTGGCCACGTAGACGGCGGCGTCGGAGGCGTGCAGGAGTTCCTCCAGGGATTCACCGTGACGAGGGAACAGCGCCGCCCCGATCGAGGTGGTGCGCCCCGAGATCGTCACCCGGCTGCCTCTTTTGTCGGTAGTCACTATATGCAGTTCCGCGATAGCACTGCGCACTCGCTCGGCGGCGAGTTTCGCCGCCGTTTCGTCGATATCCGGCAAAAGTACGAGGAATTCCTCGCCGCCGAACCGGCCGACGACGTCGGCGGGCCTGGTGACCTCGTCCAATTTCCGTGCCACATCGCGGAGGACGTCGTCACCCGCCGGGTGTCCATAAGTGTCGTTAATCCACTTGAAGTGGTCGAGATCAATCATCAGAAGCGCAAGGCCGTCGTCCGATCGGGCAGTCCTTCCGAGTGCCCGATCGGCCGACTCCGACCATCCGCGCATGTTCAGAACACCGGTTTTCGGGTCCGTCCTGGCGTCGTTTTGCAGTTGGTCGATCTCGGCGAGGCGATTGAACACCACCGTCACCACGGCCATCACGATCACCATCGGTGGCATGATCAACAGCAGTACCGCGGTGACCGCGCCGAGGCCGATCGTGATGGCCTCCAGCAGGTTGTCGGCCGTATTGCCGAGGACGGTCGACAGCGAGGGCCGCTTCGGCGAGCCGATCGTGAGGATGCCGCCGATGTAGGCGATCTGCACCGCTTCGAAGACCATCCCGGTGACGATCAGGACGCCGAATTCACCGAGGGTGTCCCAGCCGGAAATCCGTCCCCATTCGTGCGGGCCGAACGCGGCGAAGGTGAGCGACGCCAGTGTCACCGAAACGCCGTGGGTGACCGAAGAGAACACGAAGTTGTGCGCGGGCCGCCGGGCGATGAACCAATGCTGGATCCGGACGATCGCGATGATGGAAAGCGTCAGCGAAAGCGGCAGGATGACCGCGGCCGGAAATGTCCATACCGCGGTGAGGTCGATGAGTACGGTACGACTGCGATCGCGCCGTCTTTCCTCTTGTCGCTGGGTCAGCTGAATATGCGCGGTGGCGCCGACGGCGAGAATCGCGAAACGAACCCAGTCCGTTCTTCCCGGATTCACGGAATCCATTGTCGCGACGACCATGATCGCGATTCCGATCGCCTCCATGGCGAAAAGGAACGCGATGAACCGTTTCGGCCGCTGCCAGAGAGCCCACGCCCTGGGATCGTAGGGATGGCGCTCCCGCGGTTCGGCCTGGTCACCTTCCGGGCTCATTCGCCCGCGTTCGGTCACCGGCGCATCGCTCCGCGCCGCGGACGGCGGCGCCGCGTCCTCAAGGTCGCCGGTGCCGTCACCGTGCTGGCGGCGGTCACCGGTCTCGGCTGGCAATTGCTACCTCTTTTCCGCGCGGACGGCACGGCTGAGTAATCTCACCGGTACCGACTGATACACCGTTCGTATTCCACGGCCGGTATCATCCCATCGCATCAGTTGTCCGACAGCGGCAAGGGTGCCCGCGAACACGGACCGGAGGTGGCAATCGTGTCCCGTGATTTCTGATCTTGGTGACTGAATGTTTTTCGAGACGCGACGCGGAAGGGGTGACGGATAGTGTCCAGTCGTGACTTCTGAGCCCGGACAAGGTATTAGTTCGCTGCGAGGTTCCCAGGAGGTGTCCGACCATGTCGAGCCGTGACTTCTGATCGAGAGTCGTTTCTTTTCGCCCCCGTGCCGAAGACCAAGGTCCTGTGTCAGTGTTCCGTCGTCGAGATTTCCGAGTACGAACCCGCCGGGCGGCCGAGCCGCCGCCCCAGGGGTCGTCCAGTGTGGATTCGTCATGACAGCAACGGTTCCGGGCTGGTTCCGTTGATGTGCCCCCAGCTGAGCGCGACCAGTACGGCCAGCAGCAGGCCGACCACGCCTGCCAGCGCGATGGCCGAGGTCGCCGCCCCGAGCCGATCGGCGGCGAGCCCGCCGAGTCCCGCCCCTATTCCTTGAGCCACCCGCAACCCCGTGCGGTACACCCCACCCGCACCGCCCCGGAGTTCGTTCGGGACCCAGGTGATGAACGTGGCGCTCACCGTGATCAGGTACGCCCCCGCGGCACCCGCCGCCGCCAGCAGCAGCAACGCGGGGATCAGCCCGGGTTTGAGCGCGAAGGCGATCAGGGCGAGCATCGGTAGTGCCGCCAGAACGCCGAGCAGCCTCCGCCGTTGTTCCGCGGAGACGAACCGGGACAACAGGAACGCTCCGATGACGAAACCGAGCGGATCGGCGGCCAGCAGCCAGCCGACGGCCTGTTTCCCGACGCCCATCTCCGCGGCGAGCGGTGCCGCGAGCCCCTCGGGGATGACGGCAAGGCCCACCAGCCACGAGAACCAGACCAGCACCCGCAGGTGACGGTTGCCGAAGACCTGCTTGACCGCGCCGAACCAGCTGCCGCTGCCGTCGGACGCCGCCGCCCGCCGGGACACGGAGAAGCGGACCACGGCCGCGCTCAACAGGAAGGTCGCGGCGTCCAGCGCCAGCGCCCAGCTCACCCCGACCTGCGAAACCAGCAGACCGCCGCCTGCCAGACCGAGCAGCATGGCGGTGTTGGTCGAGATGCCGCGGATGTCCTGGCTCTTGAAATAGAGGTCGTCGTCGGTGAACACCTCGCGCGTCAGCGCGTTCTGCGCCGCGTTGCCCGGCGCGTTCACGAGCCGCGCCAGCACCACCAGCCCGCACAACAGGGCGAGCGGGGTGCCGGGGATCGCCATGATCGCGATCAGCAGACCCTGGATCAGGGACGAGACGACGAGGACGGTGCGCCGCGGGTAGCGGTCGGCCAGCTGGGAGAGGCCGAGGCCGCCGGCCAGCGCGGGCAGGAAGGTCAGGGAGTAGACCACCGCGGAGAGCAACGCGGAACCTGTCCGGTCGTAGACGAGGATCGCCAGCGCGACGATGGTGAGCTGATCCCCGATGAGGGACTGCACCTCGGCGAGCCAGAGTGCGCGGAACTCGCGGTTCGCCAGGGCGGCGGTCATCCGCGGCGCCGCGTTCGTCTTCACTGCGTGACCACCTCCCCCCGATCGGGTGAACTTGCTTCCCTCGCATTCTTGCCTGCCGTGTTACGTGGTCGACGAGGGAGTCACAGTCGTTGTCCCGCCGGACAACGTTCAGTATGCCTCCGGCTACAGGGAGACGAACAGAAGACCGGTGAATCCTTCGCCTGTTGAGCTGATCGGGCTACGCCGTCCGACCGGTGGGTGACGTCGGCCTGACTCGCCCGCGGGTATCTGCGCGGCTATCGCCGTGCCCTCGCTCGGCGCAGCCGGGCCGCCGTTCGTCGCCGCTCGAGTCCCGGCTGGGCCGAATGGGCCAACACTGAGTAGAGACCGGTCTGGAGGTGGAGGCCGGCTGGGTTCAAAGGGGTGAAGGCGATGAACGGTTTGCTCGACGACAAGGCCGTCGTCGTGACCGGGGCGGGGCGAGGACTCGGTGAGGCGTTCGCGGTACACGTGGCGAGGGCGGGCGGCGCCGTCGTGGTCAACGACATCGACGCCGAACTGGCCGAACGGACGACGGAGAACATCCGCCGGTTCGGCGGCAGGGCGGTCGCCAGCGGGCACAGCGTCGCTGATCCGAAGCAGGCGCAGGAGATCGTCGACCTGTGCCTCGCCGAGTTCGGCGCGATCGACGGGCTGGTCAACAACGCGGGCTTGAACTACGAGGCGCTGCCGTGGGAGGACGACGTCGAGCAGGCGCGCGAGCTGGTCGAGGTGAACGTCCTCGGCGTCGTGTACACCGGGCTCGCCGCGATCAAGGCGATGGTCGGAAGCGGCAGGCCGGGGTCGATCGTCAACATCTCGTCCGGCGCCTCGCTCGGGCAGCGGAAGCTGGGTGTGTACGCCGCCAGCAAGGGTGCCGTCGCTTCGCTGACCTACTCCTGGGCGCTGGACCTGGAGGAGAGCGGGATCCGGGTGAACGCGGTCTGCCCGCTCGCGCACACCCGGATGGTGTGGAAATCGGAACGGTCGCTGCGGGCCTGCCCGCCGGACCGGACGCCGTCGCGGATCGCGCCGATCGTGCTCTTCCTGCTCGGCGCCGGATCCGACGGCATCACCGGGCAGATGATCCGCTGTAACGGGCCGCAACTGCACGTCATGGGGCAGCCGTACCTGAAGCAGCCCATCCTCGAGCGGCCGGTGTGGGACACCGAGACCGTGCAGCGCGCCTTCGACGAGGTCTTCAGCGCGCACTTGGAGAACTATGGCCTCGAAAAGCGTGTCCCTCCCCGGCTGCGGAAGTGGACGGAGTCGACCCGGACGGCGTGACTCGCGTGATCAGACGGCCGGCACGCGTGATCAGCCGGACGACACGGCCGTGTCGTCCGTTCAATCACGCGAGTCGTCCGGATTAGCCGACGACGAAGGGCAGCTTCGCGGCCAGGTCGCCGAGCTCGGCCTTCTCAGCGTCCGTCGGCTGACGGCGGCCCGTGCCGACCAACAGCGCATCCGTGTCGGAGAAGGACGCCGGGAACGTCTCGCCGGTGCGCTGCTCCAGGATCTGGCGAGGCTGTCGGCGGCGGGGCCGTCGAGGTGCGGGAGATGCGCGACCAGATCGAGGTGGTGCAGCGTCCACTCCAGGACGTACGCGGACAGGAAGTCACCCGCGGACAGGACGATGTCGCGGGTGGCGACCCGCATCCCCGGGTCGGCGAGGCCGGCGGCCCGGCCCGCGGCGGAACCGACGTCGTCGAGATGGAACTTGAGCAGCCGGGGTTCCTGGTACGCGGCGGCGAGACGCACGATCAGCGCATCGAGGTCGTCCTCGCCGGTGGGCGGCTTCTCGGCGACCTCCCAGTAGGTGACCGCGTCGCGCGTGGGTTCGGTTTCGGCGGGAGTGGCGAGGGTGATCAGGACGTCCTGCGCGTCGATCACCAGGTGACACACCAGATCCTGCACCAGCCAGCCGGCACAGCCGGACGGTTCGGCGAAGTCTTCGTCGGGGGTTTCGGCGACGGCGGCGAGAAGCGCCGCCCAGGAGCGGGAGAAGAGATCCACGGCGGCAAGTTAGCAGCGGCCGCTTCCCTGTCGCGACTCCTTTCGTCCCGTGCTCGGAGACGTAACTCGCGTGCTTGAAGACGTAACTCGCGTGTCTGGAGACGGAACTCGCGTGTTACGGCTCCAGACACGCGAGATCCGCCTTCAATCACGCGTCTTACGACTTCGCGCGCGTCAGGAACCTGCGGCGGGAGCGGGTTCCGGAGCGGAGGCCGGGTACAGGTCCGCGATCGTGGGTGCGTAGCGGTCGTTGATGATCCGCCGCTTCAGTTTCAAGGTCGGGGTCACCTCGCCGCTTTCGGGCGTCCAGGCCTTGGGGATCACGTGGTACCGCTTGATCTGCTCGATCCTGGCCAGCCGCGCGTTCGCCGCCTCGACGGCCTTCTCGATCTCCGCGCGGACCTCCGCGTTGTCGGCGAGCGATTCGCCTTCGGTGAGCTGGATGCCGTTCGCGGTCGCCCAGCCCGGCGCGATCTCGTCGTCGACGACGATCAGCGCGGTGACGTACGGCCGTTTCTCGCCGATCGCGACGGCTTGTCCGATCAGCGGGTGTTCCTTGAGCAGTCCTTCGATCTTCGTCGGGGCGATGTTCTTGCCGCTCGAGGTGATGATCAGTTCCTTCTTGCGGTCGGTGATCGTGACGAAGCCGCGTTCGTCGATCGTGCCGATGTCGCCGGTGGCGAGCCAGCCGTCGGCGTCGACGTCCGGCTTGATCGTGCCGTCTTCCTGCAGGTAGCCGAGGAACACGATGGCGCCGCGGACGAGGAGTTCGCCGTCTTCGGCGACCTTCACCTCGATACCTTCCAGCGGACGGCCGACCGAACCGGCCTTGAACGCCGACGGAGTGTTCGAGGTGACCGCGCCGGTGGTCTCGGACAGTCCCCAGACCTCCTGGATCTCGACGCCGAGCCCGGCGATGAAGTACAGGATCTCCACCGGCAGCGCGGCGGCACCGCTGGAGGCGACCTCGATCTGGTCGAGGCCCAGCATCGCCCGGACCGGCGCGAGCGCGGCGGCGTCGGTCTGCGCGATCTTCTCCGCGAGTTCCGGCGGGACCTCCTTGCCGTCGCTGCGCAGTTTGTAGCCCTGCTGCAGCAGTTCGTTCGCGCCGAGCAGGCCGGTCCGCTTCTCTTCCGGCAGCGAGCCGAGCAGGTTCTTCAGGCCTGCCACCATCTTTTCCCACACTCGCGGGACGCCGAAGAAACTCTTCGGGTGCACTTGGCCCAGCGCGCCGACGACGCCGGTCGGGTCGCCGACGGTGTGCACGTGCCCGGCCCACACGATCGGCATGTAGATCGACAGTTCGCGTTCGGCGATATGCGCGAGCGGCAGGTACGCGATGTTCGTGGCGTGCATCGGGGAGTCGTGCAGCTTCTGGACGGCGACGGCCTGGTAGATCGCGTTGCGGTGCGACAGCACGACACCTTTGGGGTCGCCGGTGGTGCCCGACGTGTAGATCATCGACAGCGGGTCGTCCGGGGTGATCGAGGACCACGCGGTCTCGAACGCCCGCGGGTCGGCCGCGTGCGCTTCCGCGCCCGCCGCGCGCAGATCGGCGAACGACAGGAAACGCTTGTCGTCCGGGGGGATCACGGACGCGTCGAGCAGGATGATGTGCCGCAGCGCGGGCAGCTCGTCGAGCACCTGCGACCAGCGGCCGAGTTCGTCGGCACCGGCGAGGACGACGACACCGGCGGCGCTGTGCCGGGCGACGAACCCGATCTGCTCCGGGCTGAGCGTCGCGTACGCGGTGCAGGGGATCGCGCCGAGATGGGCCGCGGCGAGGTCGGCGATCAGGTGTTCGGGGCTGCTCGGCGCCATGATCAGCATCCGGTCGCGGACGCCGAGCCCGAGGCCCGCGAGCCCGCGCGACACCTCCGCGATGGCGGTGCGGAATTCGGCCCAGGTCAGGGTCGGCTTGCCCGCTTTGTCGAGTGACGTGACCGCCGGCAGCTCACCGAACTCCTGGGCGTTGCGGTGAAGCAGGGCGGGGATGGTCTGGCCTTCGATCTGCTCGGCGACGGTCGGCTGGGTGGTCAACGCTGGCCTCCTCGATGCTGCCTGATCAGGCACACTGTAAGGGCTGTCGGCAGTGCTGGATAGAGAATCGCGGCCACGGTCGCGGCTCGCGAAATGTCCACCTTTTCCGTTTTCACCGCGTCAGTACCGAACGGGAGGACCCTCGACGATGACCGGTTCGGCACGCGAGTTGATCGACGCGGTGCAGGCGGAACTCGCACCCCACGACGACGAGAACCGGCTCGTCCCGTTGGTCGAGGCGGGCGAGGCGGCACGGGGGATCTTCGCCGCGATCGCCGCGGAGGAGTACCGGATCGTCCGCAGCGACTGGCGTGGTTTCCTCCACCTCGCGTCCCGTGCGCGGGAGCGGAACGCGCGGGAGTTCTTCGCGGCCTTGGCCTCCGGTGAGGGGCTGGCGCTCGGCAAACTGCCGGCGCTCGCCGAGGAATCGCCCGGCTTCGAGCCGCGCGCCGGCTGCCAGGCGTATCCGGCGTTCGTCGCCTGGCTGGCGCTCAACGGCGAACCGGCGGACGTCATCGTGGCGATCGTCGCCAACTTCGCCGCCTTCGGCCGGTACTGCGCCGCGATCGCCGCGGCGATGCGTGAGCGCTACTGCTTCGACGACGAGGCGTGTGCCTTCTTCGACTTCTTCGGCGCGCCGTCGCCGGAGCTCGAAGAGCTTGCCGTACGGGCCGTGCAGGCCGCGCTCGACGCCGGGGAACTGTCCGAAAAGGACGCTCGGACCCACGCGCGGTTGTTCCAGGCGTACGAGCTGGACTTCTGGAACACTCTCGCCGACGATGACCACCGTGACTGATCTCGTAGCGGAGGCCGCGGCGCTGGACGCGGCCGATCCCTTGGCGCACAAGCGGAACGAATTCGACCTCGACGCCGGCGTCGCCTATTTCGACGGCAACTCGCTGGGCGCCCCGCCGAAACACGTGGCGGACCGGGTCGCCGCGGTCGTCCGCGAGCAATGGGGCGGGCGGCTCATCCGGTCCTGGTCGGAGGGCTGGTGGGAGGCGCCGGTGCGGGTCGGCGAGCGGATCGCGCCGCTGGTGGGTGCCGCGCCGGGGCAGCTCGTCGTGGCGGACTCGACCAGCGTGAACCTGTTCAAGGCGCTGGTCGCCGCGACCCGCCTCAGGCCGGGCCGCGACGAGATCCTCGTCGACGCGGACACGTTCCCGACCGACGGCTACATCGCCGACGAGGTCGCCCGGCTGACCGGGCGCACGGTGCGCCGCGTCGTCGCCGAGGACATGCCGCGCGAGGCGGGCGAACGGACGGCCGTCGCGCTGATCAACCACGTCGACTACGTGACCGGACGTGCTCACGACATGGCCACGCTGACCGGGGCACTGCACCGCACGGGCGCGCTGGTGCTCTGGGATCTCTGCCACAGCGTCGGCGCGCTCCCGGTCGAAGTGGACGCGGCGGGCGTGGACCTCGCTGTCGGCTGCACGTACAAGTTCCTCAACGGCGGCCCCGGCGCACCAGCTTTCCTTTACGTGGCAACGAAATGGCTGGACGGGTTCGAACAGCCGCTGGCGGGCTGGGCCGGTGACAGCGACCCGTTCGCGATGCGCGGCGCGTACGAGGCGAACGCCGGCATCGCGCGTGGCCGCGCGGGCACTCCCGACATCCTTTCGCTGCTCGCGCTGGACGCGGCCCTCGACGTCTGGGACGGCGTGGATCGCGGGCTGCTGCGGGCGAAGGGGCTCGCGCTCGGTGAGTTCTTCTTCCGGTGCGCGGACGAACTCCTCGACGGCGCGACGATCGCGACCCCGCGCGACGAAGACCGCGGGCATCAGATCTCGGTCATCGACGAAGACGCGGCCAAGACGATGGCGGCCCTGATCGAACGCGGGGTGATCGGCGACTTCCGCCCGCCCAACGTGCTGAGGTTCGGGCTGGCTCCGCTCTACACCACCTACGGCGAGGTACTTCGTGCCGTCACGACGCTTCGGGAGCTCCGACACCGAAACGATGAATCTGATTCGGGAATCGGTGGCAAATAGGTGATCGCCTCGCCCCCGCGGGGGAGAACGCGCGATCTTTCGCGAATCCGCTGTTAATCTCGATATTCGCTCTCGCCGCGAGTGTGACGTAGATCCTTCCCCTGTGGCGTAAG
Organism: Amycolatopsis sp. WAC 01375; assembly: GCF_003947325.1. Lineage (NCBI taxonomy): Bacteria > Bacillati > Actinomycetota > Actinomycetes > Pseudonocardiales > Pseudonocardiaceae > Amycolatopsis > Amycolatopsis sp. WAC 01375. Next base: position 11,295 of record NZ_QHHW01000026.1, on the reverse strand, counting down.
GGAAACCCACGTCGCGCGTCTTATCGGCGAGGCGCGGGCCCGGCGCCTGGAGAAGGAGGGGATCATGTCGTTCACCTATACCGCCGTCGCCCTGTCCGGCGTCACCTCCGGTTTTCTGCTCAGCGAATTCGGCTCCCGGTACCCGGTCGAGACCGTGCTCGTCGCGATCCTGATCTGCGGGGTGGCGACCCTGTGCTGGGCGGGCGTCCGGATGCTCCGGGACGCCTCCAGGAAGGTCGACGCGCTCCTCGACGACGAGCTCGGCCGTGCCGACGAAGATCATTTCGCCGAATCGGCGGCGATTAGTGTCCGTAATTCTCGATTCCGTGGCGCGAACGGCGTTACGGCGGCGTTCCTCCGTGGCGATGTCGTTCGCAAACCGAACGGTATGTGGAGCGCTGGTCCGAAAGCGTGAGCGACGTCACGGCGAGTAGTTTTCGTCGGCCTTTTTCACCGCGAAGTGAGCGCCAGGAGCTGTGACGTGATCGAGTCTGAAGAGTGTCGATCAAGCCGCTGCCTGCGGTAAACCGCCAGGTGACCTACTGGTGAGTCACTTGGCGGGGGGCCCAGGTCCACGTGGTGGACTTTCGAGGTCCGCCGACCTCTCGTGACCTGGTCACGGCCATACGCGACTACCCTTCGCGTCTGGACTTGACTCACCCGTTTGGGTCTCCTAGCGTCTTCGCGGGCGGAGCGGACCACGCTGTGTTGATCCGGCAATCGGATCCCGCGGGTATGAGATCCCCGGCGACCCGACACCTGAAACTGCCGGAAGGAAAACGGACCACGGTGAAGCAAATTCCCCTTCCACGAGGCCGCGGCTCTTCGATTCGTTCGCGCGTTCTGACGATCGCGCTCATTCCGAGCATCGCGCTGATGCTGGTCGGTCTGGCGATCGGCGGCTACCTGATCTTCGACGCGGTCAACGGCCGTGACTACGCGCAGCGGATCCGTGACTCGGAAGCCCCCTCTCTCCCCTTCTTCGTCCAGGTGCAGGAAGAGCGGCGCCTGACGCTGCGCGAACTCGCCGGGGACCGGTCGCAGCACGCGACGCTCGTCGAGCAGCGCGCGAAGACCGACGCCGCCACCCAAGGCGTCGTCGCCCACCTTCAGAAGTTCATCGGCGACTCGCCCGACAGCGTGCAGCGCAACATCGCCACGGTGAACGGGCTCTTCCAGAAGATGCCGCAGATGCGGCAGTCGGCCGACTCCGGTCAGCTCCCGCTGCTGGACGCCTTCACCTTCTACAACCAGATCCTCGACCAGTTCGTCGAAGGTCTCACCGGGCTGGCCCAGGACGCGCCGAACGCCGAGAACGCCTACCAGCGGATCACCGCGGTGCCGCTGTTCACCGCCATCGACCAGATGCAGCGCGCCAACGCCCTCGCCGCCGCGGCGGTCGCCGGCGGCGGCTTCACCGACGAGACCTACCGCGCCTACGTCACCGAGGTCGGTTCCTACCGCTCGCAGCTGGAGTCTTCGGTCTCGCGGATGCTGCCGGACGTCAAGGCGAAGTTCGACCAGCTCGTCGCGAGCGATCCGTGGAAGGCCGTCAACACGGTCGAGAACACCTTCCTGCAGAACAGCAAGGCCACGCTCCCCATCCCCGAGCAGACGTGGCTTCAGGCCGCGCGCGGCGTCAGTGACGCGATGATGCGCGGCTTCGTCGAGCAGAGTGGTACGGCCACGACGCAGGCGGTCGACGACGCCGACCGGACGCTGATCACCTCGGCCATCGCCGCGGCCATCGCGCTGCTGGTGGCGATCGGCGTGTTCATCATCGCCCTGCGGCTGTCCAACCGGCTCATCGGAAGGCTGGCGCGGCTGCGCGAGGACACCCTCGACGTCGCCGAGATCCGGCTGCCGGAACTGGTGGACCGGGTGCGGGCGGGTGAACCCGTCGACCTCGACGACAAGGGTCACTTCCTCGACCACGGCGACGACGAGATCGGACAGGTCGCCGAGGCCTTCAACAAGGCGCAGCAGACCGCCATCGCGGCCGCGGTGGAAGAGGCGAGGACCCGTGAGGGCACCAAGACGGTGTTCCTCAACATCGCGCACCGCAGCCAGGTCATCGTGCACCGCCAGCTCAAGGTGCTCGACCAGGCCGAGCGCAAACAGGAGGACCCGGAGCAGCTGGAGACGCTCTTCCAGCTGGACCACCTCTCCACGCGCGCCCGCCGCAACGCGGAGAACCTGATCATCCTCGGTGGCGGTCAGCCCGGTCGTCAGTGGCGCAAGCCGGTGACGCTGGCCGAGCTGACCCGCGGTGCCTCGGCAGAGACCGAGGACTTCGCCAGGGTGAAGACGGCGAAGATGCCCGCGATGGCGGTGCAGGGCCCGGTCGTCGGCGACCTCGTGCACCTGCTCGCGGAGCTGATCGACAACGCGACCGCCTTCTCGCCGCCGCAGTCGCGCGTCGAGCTGCGGGGCAACGTGGTCGGCAAGGGTGTCGTGATCGAGGTCGAGGACCAGGGCCTCGGTATCGAGCCCGAACAGGCCGCCGAGCTGAACGCGATGTTGGCCGATCCGCCGGACTTCGGCATCATGGCCCTGTCAGCCGAGCCACGGCTGGGCCTGTTCGTGGTCGCGCGCCTCGCCGCGCGTCACGGGATCTCCGTGCACCTGCGCGAGTCGGCGTACGGCGGCACCAGGGCCATCGTGCTCGTCCGCACCGACCTGCTCGCGCCGGTCCCGTCTGATCAGCCGGAGGACGAGGTGGACCCCGAGAGCACCGAGGTGCCGGAAGCCGCGCCGCTGCTCCCGGGCCGTCGTGCCCGCCACCGCACCGAGTTCCCCGTGGAACGGCCCGAATTGCCCGTGCCGATGCCGGTCGCACCCCAGCCGCAGCCGCAAGCGCAGCAGGGCCCGGAGCAGCCCGGCGGCACGTTGCCGCCGCTGCCCCCGAGGCCGCCGCGGGTGCCCCGGCCGGAGACGCCGCGGCCAGAGCCGATCCGCCCGGAGCCCATGCGTGCCGAGGGTCGTCCGCAGCCGGTGCAGCCGCCGGCGTGGCCGCCGGCCGACACCCGGCCTCAAGACACCCGTCCCCAGGACGGCCGCCCGCCGCAGACCCGGCGGCCCGGCCCCGAGGCGCCCGGCAGGCCACCGCTGCCGCAGCGCCGCCGTCAGGCGAACCTGGTCCCCCAGCTCATGGAGGACCGGCCCGCCGCCCAGCCCGAGGAGGTCCGCGAGGACACCCCCGAGCTGGCGAGGAACCGGCTCGCCGCGTTCCAGCAGGGCACGCGCCGCGCACGGGACACCGAACCCACCGACGACTACACCGACCTCGACATGTACGGAGATCGTGACTAGATGGCCAACGCGGGAGTCAGTGAACTCGACTGGTTGCTGGACGACCTGGTCAAGCGGGTCAGCGGTGCCGACAGGGCGGTGGTCCTGTCGTCCGACGGCCTGCTCATCGGACGGTCCGGGAACCTGTCGGAACAGGACGGCGAGCACCTGTCCGCGGTCGCGTCGGCGTTCCAGAGCCTCGCGCGGGGAACGGGACGGCACTTCGGCGGCGGCAACGTCCGCCAGACCATGGTCGAGATGGACCACGCCTTCCTGTTCGTCACCGCCGCCGGGCGCGGAGCCTGCCTCGCGCTGCTGGCGAAGGAAGACGCGGACATGGGTCTCGTCGCCTACGAAATGAACCTGATGGTCAAGCGGGTCGGCGCGGTGCTCACTTCGGCGCCCCGCGCCGCGACTCCCACTTCGCCATGAGCGGGCGGCACGAGTCGTGGTTCGAGGACGAGGCCGGCCCCCTGGTCCGGTCGTACGCCGTCACGGGCGGGCGTACCCGCTCGGACACGCTCGGCCTCGACCTGATCACCCTGGTGGTCGCCATGCGCAGCGCGAACGAGGTGGCGGGCTTCGAGCCGGAGTACGGGCGGATCCTCAACCTGTGCCAGAGACCGACCTCCGTCGCGGAGGTCGCCGCGCGTATAGACCTTCCGCTGCCGGTGGTGAAGGTGCTGCTGAGCGACCTCATCGAACAGAACCTCGTGCTGTTCCGCACCGCGACCCCGGTCACCGACACCCCCAATAAACACGTACTCCAGGCGGTTCTTGATGGCATCCGGAAACTCTGAGCCCCGGCGATCCTTGACCGCGAACGCGGTCAAGGTCCTCATCGCCGGCGGGTTCGGGGTCGGTAAGACCACGATGGTCGGTTCGGTCAGCGAGGTTCCCCCGCTGCGCACCGAGGAGGTCATCACCGCGGCGTCCGAGGGCGTCGACGACCTCACCGGTGTCGAGAAGAAGACGACCACCACGGTCGCCCTCGACTTCGGCCGCATCACCATCAACCCCGAGCTGATCCTGTACCTGTTCGGCACGCCGGGACAGGACCGGTTCTGGTTCATGTGGGACGAACTGGCCGAAGGTGCGCTCGGCGCCGTCGTGCTGGCCGACACCCGGCGGCTCGACAGCTGCTTCGCGGCCGTCGACTTCTTCGAGCGCCGCGGACTGCCGTTCGTCGTCGCCGTGAACTGTTTCGACAACGCCTACCGCTACGGGACCGAGGAGGTCCGGCAGGCGCTCGACGTCAGCATGGACGTCCCGCTGCTGCTGTGCGACGCGCGGGAACGCGAGTCGACGAAGCAGGTGTTGACCGTGCTGATGGAGCACGTGCTGGCGTTGTCCGACCTGGCGGCCGGGTTGCCACAGGGTCGCTGACGGTTCCCCTCTCTCAAGCGCTATGAAGGACGCTTTCATTGCAAAATTTGCAATGAAAGCGTCCTTCATGGCATCGGGGGTGGCTCGGGTCTCGTGAGTGGCGGTTCAGGTTAGGGCCAAGGGTGCCTACGTGGATTCCGGCTGCGCGTGAAGGCCCCCTTCCCTCGGCTCAGCCGAGGAAACTCGACCTTCACACCTCCGGCTCAGGACCTCCGGCGTCGGCGCAGCAGGGTGTCGAGCGCGTAGGTGCCCGGGCCGACCACCGCGAACAGCAGGAAGATCCAGGAGTACAGGGCCGCCGTCTCGCCCTTGTTCTGCAGCGGTAACAACGCGTCGGGCTGGTGCACGACGAAATACGCGTACGCCATCGTGCCCGAAAGCAGCACCGCGACCGGGCGGGTGAACAGGCCGACGAGGATCAGCAGTGAGCCGACCGTTTCGATGACCCCGGCGTACCAGCCCGGCCAGGTGGCGAACGGCACGGCGGGCTTGTCGAAGAGTCCCAGCTTCTGCAGACCGTGGCAGAGGAACAGGAACGCGACCACTACGCGGACGACGGAGAGGGCCAGTCCCTGCCACTTGGGAGCGGTCGGACCGATCTCGGTGGTCGTGGCGGTGGCTGTCTGGGTCATGACGCATCCTTCCGGCTCAAGGTGGTCTAAACCATTGATGTGATAGAGGATGCCGGATACCCCCATCGGTAGGGAACTTTCTTTCGGGGGGTAATTCGATGTTATGTCCGAATTTAACAACGCCGAAACGCGTTAAAGGCCCCTTTCCTGGAATCGTTCCAGGAAAGGGGCCTCGCGATTCTCCATCAGCGTCGGCGGCGCAGGGTGTCGAGGGCGAAGGTGCCGGGGCCGATCGCGGCGATCAGCAGGAAGATCCAGCAGTAGAGGGTCGACAGCTCGCCCATGTTCTGCAGCGGCAGCAGGCCTTCCGGCGCGTGGACGCTGAAGTAGGCGTAGGCCATCACGCCGGAGAGCAGTACCGCGACCGGCCGGGTGAACAGGCCCACCAGCACCAGTGCGGCGCCGACGACCTCGATCACGCTGCCGTACCAGCCGGGCCAGGAGCCGAGTTCCACCGAGCCGCCGGCGCCGTCGACACCACCGAAGAAGCCGAATCCCTGCAAACCGTGGCAGAGGAAGAGGAACGAGACGACGATCCGGACGGCCGACTGGATCGCGCCCTGCGCCTTGGCGGCACGCGGGGTGGCGGTGGTGGTGGTCTGGGCGGGGGTGATGGTCTGCGTCATGGTTCCGGTCCTTCCGGGAGGGAGTGTCTGTGGGGCGGCTTCTGACAACGCGTCGGACGGGCTCGACGCGAATCGACATCCAGGCGGAAAGTTTTTTCGCGGGCCGGTCACATCACCCGATCGGCGCAAGGCCAGACTGGACGTCATGGCGGGTAAGACGAGTGCCGGGATCCTGCTCTTCCGCAGGTCGGGCGAGGTGACCGAGGTGCTGCTCGGGCATATGGGCGGACCGTTCTGGGCGAAGAAGGACGCGGGCGGCTGGTCGGTGCCCAAGGGCGAGTACGAACCGGATGAGGCGCCGGAGGCCGCGGCGCGGCGCGAGTTCACCGAGGAACTGGGGCTGCCCGCGCCGGAGGGGGAGTACCTCCCGCTCGGCGTCGTGAAGCAGTCCGGCGGCAAGGTCGTGACGGTCTGGGCGGTCGAGGGCGACCTCGATCCGGCTCAGGTGGTGCCGGGCACCTTCGAAATGGAGTGGCCGCCGCGGTCGGGCCGGACGCAGGAGTTCCCGGAGGTCGACAGGGTCGCCTGGTTCGGGCTGGCCGAGGCGGAGGAGAAACTGCTCAAAGGCCAGCGTCCGTTCCTGGTCCGCCTTGGCGAGCTGCTCAACGGCTGAGCAGCTCGCCGAGCGGTTTGTCGGCCAGCGAGCCGAGTACGAGATCGGCGTGGTCGAAGTTCAGCACCGCGGTGATCGGATTCGGCACCGCCACGCACTCGATCCCGGCGGCCTTCGCCGCGGTGACGCCATGCGGTGAATCCTCGAACGCGATCGCCTCGGCCGCGGGCAGGTTCAGCGCGGCGAGCGCGGCGAGATAGAGGTCCGGGCTCGGCTTCGCCTCGTGGAGGTCGCCGGTGAGGACGGCCTCGAACGCGTCCGCGAGGCCGAGCCGGTGCAGATGCGTGGTGACCCAGTCGCCGGTCGAGCTGGACGCGATGGCCAGCCGCAGGCCCTGTTCCTTCGCATCGTCGAGATACTGCTGGACGCCCGGGCGAGGCCCCACTGATTCCAGCAGTTCGGTGACCCGGGCGCGGACGCCGGTGCGGACCGCGATCCGGTCGAGGTTCTCGTCGTTCTTCTCGAGCAGTTCGAACATCGCGACGGCGGTGTTCTGCGTGCCGATCACGGTGTGCCAGACGTCGAGGGGGAGTTCGCCGCCGCGTTCGCGGAACGTCTCCTGCCAGGCCACGAGGACGGCGGCCTCGGTGTCGACCAGCGTTCCGTCGAAGTCGAAGATCAAGGCGCCGGTCATGGGACGAGTCTACGTCTTGACTCACTGAGTGGTACGGATTACGGTACGCATTCGTTAGGAAACTTACCAAACGAACAACGCCGCGCACCCGTCCCTCTCAACCCGCCGCCACGGATTCCCGGGGAGATCGATGTGAAGGCCCGAACTCGACTACTACCACTAGGCGCGGCCGCCATTCTGTTGCCGACGCTGCTCAGCGGTAACGCCCAAGCCGCTGATGTCCTTTTGTCCCAAGGTAAATCCGTCCTCGTCTCGTCGGTGGAGTCCTCCTCCTACGGCGGCCCGCTTGCCGTCGACGGGAAGACCACCACCCGGTGGGCGAGCGCCGAAGGTGTCGACCCGCAGTTCATCCGCATCGACCTCGGCGGTCCGTCCGCCATCAACCGGGTCAAGCTGAACTGGGAAGCGGCGTACGCCACCGCGTACAAACTCGAGGTCTCCAACGACGGCTCGGCGTGGACCCCGGTCAAATCCGTCACCAACGGCAACGGCGGGACCGACGACCTCACCGGCCTGTCCGCCCGCGGCCGGTACCTCCGCCTCGTCGGGACCAAACGCGCCACGAGCTACGGCTACTCCCTGTGGGAGATGCAGGTATACGGGACGTCGGACTCCTCCGGTGACACGCAGGCGCCCACCGCGCCGTCGAACCTCAAGGCGGGTTCGGCCACCTCATCCACTGTGGACCTGACGTGGACCGGTTCGACGGACAACGTCGGCGTCAGCGGCTACGAAGTGCTGCGGAACGGCCAGGTCGTCGGCACTACTGAAAGCGCTTCCTACACCGACAGCGGACTGAGCCCGTCGACCGCGTACACCTACACCGTCCGCGCGAAGGACGCCGCCGGCAACACCTCGGCGGCCAGCAACCAGATCCAGGCGACCACGCAGGCGGGCGGTTCGTCGTTCGTCCTCGCCGCCTCCGGTGACATCGCCGAACAGTGCACAGCTTCGTCGTCTTCGTGCATCCACCCGAAGACGGCCGCGCTGGTCGGCCAGATGAACCCGGCCGCGGTCATCACCATGGGCGACAACCAGTACGACGACGCCCACATCGAGGACTTCACGAAGTACTTCGACAAGACCTGGGGCAAGTACAAGAACATCATGCACCCGGTCCCCGGCAACCACGAGACCTACGACCACACCCCGCTGGGCGCCTACAAGCAGTACTTCGGCAAGATCGCGACGCCGAACGGGAAGACCTACTACAGCTGGGAAATGGGCAACTGGCACTTCGTCGCCATCGACAGCACGGAGTTCTCGCCCGGCCTCGCCGCGAACGCGATCAGCGACGAGCAGCTGAACTGGATCAAGCAGGACCTGAAGAACAACACCAAGCCCTGCGTCGCCGCGTACTACCACCACCCGCGCTACACCTCGGGTGACCACGGTGACAACAGCAAGATGGCCACCCTCTGGGAGACCATGGTCCAGAACAAGGTCGATCTGGTGCTCAACGGGCACGACCACCACTACGAGCGGTTCTATCCGCAGAACGCCGACGGCGACAAGGATCCCGCGGGTCCGGTGCAGATCATCGGCGGCGGTGGCGGGGCGAGCCTTTACCCGGTCAAGACCGAGCACCCGGCCACGGCGAAGGCGATCTCGACCTACGGCGTGCTCAAGCTGAACATGTCGGACAACGCCTTCTCGACCCAGCTGATCGGTCTCGACGGCAAGACCATCGACTCGTCTCCCACCTACACCTGCCACTGATCCTCGCGTTTCGGCACCAGGTTGCGATGGTTCGCGTCGCGGACCATCGCAACCTGGCACCTGATTGCGGTCGTTCGGTGCGCGTGAAGGAGGTCTCCCATGTACATAGCCACTAGTCGGGCGGCAGTAGACGTACCGAAAAGCAGCGGCGTGAAGCGGGCCGTCACCGGGAATGTCGTCGCGCTCGGCCTGGTCAGCCTCGTCACCGACATCTCGTCGGAGATGGTGACCGCGGTCCTCCCGCTCTACCTCGTTCTCGGTCTCGGCCTGAGCCCGCTGCAGTTCGGCGTGCTCGACGGTCTCTATTCCGGCGTCACCGCCGTCGTCCGGCTCGTCGGCGGGCATCTCGCGGACCGGTGGCAGCGGCTCAAAGCCGTCGCCTGCTTCGGTTACGGGCTTTCGGCGCTGGGCAAGATCGGCCTGATGCTGGCTGGTTCGTCCGCCGTCGCGATCGGTGCCGTCCTCGCGGCCGACCGCACCGGCAAAGGCGTCCGGACCGCGCCGCGGGACGCGCTGATCACGCTGAGCAGTGAACCCGAACATCTCGGCCGCGCGTTCGGCGTGCACCGCGCGATGGACACCTTCGGCGCGTTCCTCGGCCCGCTGGTCGCCATGGCCGTGCTGTGGCTCAGCCTCGGCAGCTACGACTCGGTGTTCTTCACGAGCTTCTGCATCGCCGCGATCGGCGTGATCATCCTGCTGGTGCTGGTCAAGGACCACCAGCCGAAGCCGAACGCCGTACGGCCCAAGGTCTCGCTGCGGGAGACCGCGGGCCTGATCCGGCAGGCGTCGTTCCGCCGGATCTGCGTGTGGGCGGCGTTGCTGGGACTGGTCACCCTGAGCGATTCGTTCCTCTATCTCGTACTGCAGCGCCGCTGGGATCTCGGCGCGGTCTTCTTTCCCTTGCTGCCACTGGGAACCGCGGGTGTGTACCTGTTGCTCGCCGTGCCGTTCGGCAGGCTTTCGGACCGGATCGGCCGCTGGAAGGTGTTCCTCGGCGGACACGTCGCGCTGGTCGTCGCGCTGCTGGCGCTGCTGGGACCGGTGGACGGCGGCATCCTCGCCGTACTGGCGCTGGTGCTGCACGGAGTCTTCTACGCCGCCACCGACGGGGTCCTGATGGCCGCCGCCGGACCGCTGCTTCCCGAGCATCAACGGGCGAGCGGACTGGCGCTGGTGCAGACCGGGCAGGCGACGACGCGGATGCTCGCGTCCGTCCTTTTCGGACTCGCCTGGACCACGTGGGATCTGCACGCCGCGGTTCTGGTCGCCGCCGGCGCGCTGGCGGTGGTGGTCGTCGCGGCCGCCGTTATCCGTCCTTTGAGGACACACGCATGAGGGCGCGCATCCTGGGGGTGGCAGGTGCGGTCGTCCTCCTGATCGCGGCCGCCGTCGGCTACGGGATCCACTCCCGCGACCGCGGGCCGGAGGTGAACTCCGTCGCCGTCGTCACCGGGCAGCCGGTTTCGGTGCAGGCCAAGGGGCAGCTGCTGTTCCGCAACACAGCTGAAGGCCCCGACTTCGGCCATCTCGCCACGGTCCCCGTCGACCGGCCGGGCGAACCCCGGAAGGTGTCCGGGCTCAGCTGTGACCGCTTCGCCGCTTCGGCGGGGACCGCGCTGTGCCTGTCCGCGCAGCCGGGGGTGCTGCCGCCGATGACCGACGTCATCGTGCTGGACAAGGACCTCAACGAGATCCGCCGGATCGAACTGCCCGGCACCCCCAGCCGCGGCCGGGTCTCGCCGGACGGGAAGCTTGCCTACTGGACGCTGTTCGTCAACGGCGATTCCTATGCGGAGACAGGGTTTTCGACCAGGGCCGGGATCTTCGACCTGAGGACCGGGAAGTTGATGAAGAGCATCGAGGAGATGGGGCTCCTGCTCGACGGCAAGCCGTACTACTCGTCCGACGTGAACTACTGGGGGATCACCTTCACCCCCGACGGCAAGCGGTTCTACGCGACCGTGGGGACGAAGGGGAAGACGTACCTGGTCGAGGCGGACTACGAGAAGCTCGTCGCGACGATGATCCGGGAGAACGTCGAATGCCCGTCCCTTTCGCCGGACGGGCAGCGGATCGCCTTCAAGAAACGGGTTTCCGCCGATCTCGCGGCGCCGTGGCGGCTGGCCGTCCTCGATCTGGCCTCCGGACAGGAGACCTTGCTGGCCGAGACACGGAGCGTGGACGACCAGGCCGCCTGGCTCGATGACCAGACCATCGCGTACGGGTTGGACTCGGGGATCTGGGCGGTTCCGGCGGACGGGAGCGGGGCGGCCCGGTTGGTGGTCGAGCGCGGGGCGTCGCCTGCGGGCGTGTAGTGGGCCCGGTGGGTCGTGAGTGGCGATTCGGGTTCTAACCCGAATCGCCACTCACGACCCAGCCACGCCCAACGCT